>JAEZGT010000040.1 GCA_023416875.1 Pseudomonadota bacterium | reverse complement strand
ACCTGCTGCGTCACCGTCATAACCTGCCTGCCTGGCAATCAAACCGAGTTTGCTGCCCGGCGCCAGCTCATAGAACCAACGCCCGGACACGGAATATTTCTGCAAATCGGTGTGGTCGCGATAACCGCCACTTTCCCGATAGCCGATAAAGTAGCTGTGTTGCAGCTGGCCGTTTTCTCGTCCGCTATAAGCTTGCAGCTCCTGTGTGTCATAGCTGCCTAAAGTAGCTTCAATTTTACTGGCGGTATCACTGCGGGTTCGGACCTGGTAATTGCCCGCAAGGTTGAATAATCCATAGCGCGGATCGCTGGTGCCTTTGAAAACCTGAATGGATTCCATTGCCAAAGGAAAGAGCTGGTCGAGTTCTCCGTAGCCGTTATGAAGATTCGCCGGTATTCCATCGATAAGAAGTTTGCTGTGCGGTGTGCTGCCTTCACCGGCAAAGCCGCGTATGGCGATATCGGTGTTGATAATGCCTTGATTGAAGCGGGAGAAGTAGACGCCGGGAATTTTGTTGAACAGTTCAAGTGTATCGTTAACATGCTCATATTCGAGCTGATCCCGAGTGACGACATCGACCGAACCCGCAAGATCAGTTGTATATTCTGCCGAAGACTTTTTGCCAATGACGATAATGGATTCCTGAACCCGCGTGCTCGCAAGCAGATATTCCTCGGCGTAACCGGGAATCGTAAACAGCGCGAAAACAAATGTCGTGTACTTCATGGATGGTCTCAGTGGTAAGTGGTAACCAGTTTTTTTGTTAAAAATATATTTGCATCGCCGGTGGACGGTTTATCAATGACAGGACTCTTTCAGCGGCGTGGCGTCAGGTACAGCACTCAAAATACCTATCTTCAATTTCATCCAAACCAATGCCCCGATTGGCGAATCCCCGTACCAGTCGTCCCTCTGACATGATTCCAATGCGGTCGGCGAGCAGATGCGCGCATTGCAGGTCGTGGGTGACGACGAGCACTGATGTGTTGCGTTGTTTGATCTGCTGAACAATCTCGATAAAGTTGCGGCACGCGCTCGGATCGAGACCGGAAGTCGGTTCGTCCATTAAAATCAACTTCGCCTGTTTTAAAAAAGCGAAGGCGATTACCACTTTTTGCCGCATACCCTTTGAAAATCCACCCACCGGTTTCTGCCAGTGTTCCTGCGAAAGACCAGCGGCTTCCAGTGCGCTCCGTGCAGCTTTTTTTTCCAGTTTCATACCCGCCAAAGCAGCCAGGTAGTCAATGTTTTCCACTGCGGAGAAATTGCCATACAGACTGACATTTTCTGGAATGTACATCATGTGACGGCGACAAATATCCTGGTTTTTCCAGGTGTCGTATTCAAGGAGTTTCGCGGTTCCGGATGTCGGCTGTAGAAAACCCAACAGCATATTGACGGTCGTCGTTTTGCCCGCGCCGTTGGCGCCAAGCAGGCAGAAAACTTCCCCGGCATCTACGTGAAAGGACACATCCTGCACGGCCGCGTGGTCATGAAAACGTTTGCTGAGCTGTTGAGCGATAAGCATAGTGGTCATATCAATAAAACTCGGTAGCGGACTAGGACGTTGATAGCGCATCCGTGGGATAAACGATTCATTTATTAATCGAATATCGCAGCATTAATAACAGCGCACAGATGCACTGCATCAATCGGCAGATTTACAGTTGTGCTATGCGGTGAGGGGCAGAGCGGCTGTCATTTCAGTCAGACTCCTGCCATGCAGGAAATGGATCAGGCAGTTGTGCCCAAACGTTTTCACCAGCATGCATTTCTGCATCGGTAAGCAGGCAATCATTCAGTGCGGCAAAAAATGCGTCTTTATCCAATCCCTGACCGATAAATACTAATTCCTGACGTTTGTCGCCGAATGGCGCAGACCAGGATTTTTCGATGGAAGCGAGATAATCTGCATCTTCCGGCCAGCGCTCCTCCGGCACGCTGTGCCAAAACATTCCTGCATAGCCGTAACGCGCTATACCACCGGCTTGGGACCATTGGCCGGCAAAATCCGGTCGGCTGGCCAGCCAGAAATAGCCTTTGGAACGGATAAGTTTTCCCTTGGGCAGGGCACTGTGGAGAAAATCGTAGAATTTTTGCGGATGAAATGGCTTGCGTGCCTGATAGACAAAACTGCTGATGCCATACTCATCGGTTTCCGGAATATGTTCACCACGCATTTCCTTCAGCCAGCCCGGTGCCTGGCGAGCGCGGTCAAAACTGAATTTTTCGGTCGCGAGAATTTTGTTGAGAGGAACTTCGCCGTTAACGATGGGGATGATGTCGGCTTCGGTGTTCAAACCGCGCAAGATGCCTATCAAATCGCGCACCTGGGCTTCGCTCGCCAGATCGGTTTTGCTGATCAATATCACATCGGCGAATTCCACCTGCTCGACAAGCAGATCGGCCACGCTGCGCCCATCCTCTTCACCCAAGTGTTCTCCGGTCTCCTGCAGATAACGTGCGTCGTAGTATTCCGGCAGAAAGTTCATCGCATCCACAACCGTGACCATAGTGTCCAGGCACGCGATATCGCCTAGCGAAACGCCATCTTCATCGGCGAACGTGAAGGTCTCGGCGACCGGAAGTGGTTCGGAAATTCCAGTGGATTCGATGACCAAGTAATCAAACCGGCCGGCGTCGGCCAGGCGCCGCACTTCCACCAGCAAGTCTTCCCGCAGTGTGCAGCAGATGCAGCCATTGCTCATCTCCACCAGCTTTTCCTCCCGGTGATTGAGTTCCACCTCCTGTTGAATTGTCGCGGCGTCTATATTGACTTCGCTCATGTCATTGACGATCACCGCCACCTTCATGCCGGCGCGGTTGTTGAGAATATGGTTGAGAACTGTCGTTTTGCCTGCACCAAGAAAGCCGGACAGAACGGTTACGGGGAGCCTTTTCATCTAGAGAGCCATTGGAAAATTGCTATGAATGATATAACGTATCATTTAAGAGTTGAGTCTTCCTGTCAACCTGATATTCATTTAATTGATCGTGTGATATCGCGAGTAGTGAAGAATACCCATATCGACAAACTTGAATGGATTTCTACCCGCCGCCCGCGAATCCCAGTTGCCGCCAGGCTTCATAACTGACAATCGCCACCGCGTTGGAGAGATTCAGGCTGCGGCTGTTGGGTTGCATGGGGATGCGCAGGCGGTGTTCCGGTGGGAAGGCGTTGCGGATGGGATCGGGTAGCCCGGCGGTCTCGGAGCCAAATAGCAGCACATCGCCTTCGCGATAGTCGAGCTGGTCGTGCGGCCGGCTGCCCTTGGTGGTACAGGCGAGAATTCGCCGTCCGGCAACGGCCTGCTGGAAAGTCGCATAATTCGGGTGGATCGTGACCCTGCTCAAGTCGCTGTAATCGAGGCCGGCGCGGCGCAATTTCTTTTCTTCCAGGTCAAATCCCATGGGCTCGATCAGGTGCAGCCAACAACCATTATTGGCGATCAGGCGCAATATGTTGCCGGTGTTGGGTGCGATTTGCGGTTCGTAAAGGGCGATATGGAACATAGTCAGTTAAGTGTTTTCAAAAACCGGCATTCTATAACCGGTTGCTAATAAATACAGGTATATGATCGGCCCATTTTTTGAGGTGATATTTCTATGCGTCAGTCCCTATTGGCGATGCTGCTGCTCGCCGCGCCCGTATTAGCGGAGTCCCAGCAACATGTGCATTCGCATAATCACGACCATCACAACCATCAACATGATGTAGCGAACCATGAGGCCCACACACATGGCGAGGTATTGCTGCAGCTGGTGGCGGATCAGCAGGAACTGCTGGTGGAGATGGCATCGCCAGCGGTTAATTTTCTCGGTTTTGAACATGCGGCGCAGACGGACGCGGAACGCCAAGCAGTGCAGGCTATGGAGCAGCGCTTAAACAATGTGGCGAGCTGGCTGAATTTGCGTGGTGGCAATTGCAATTTGGTGGAGACGAAAGTGGATGCCGATGCGCTGAGTGAAGCGAATGCCCACGCGGATATCACCCTGACCGCGCAATTTTCTTGCGCGGCGCTGGCGAAATTAGCCGGGGTGGAATTGACTTTATTTAATCACTTCCCGGAAATCGAAAAAATCACCCTGGAATGGATGGTATCCGGGCAGCAGGGGCAGGCGACCCTAACGGCGCGCAATAACCGTGCACAATTGCGTTAATCCTCGTAAGGTAAAATTCGATCGATCGTCATGGAATAGGCGGAAGTCGCCAGATCGCTCTCTTTGATTTCAGTAAAAATTGTGCCTTCCACAAAAAAAGCATCGCTGAGATCATCGAGGCTCAGGCCGGGCTCGTAAGTCGCAAAAATAATTTGATTCGGCGGCGGTGGTGGCAGGTGAATGCAGGCGCCGAAAAACGGCACCAACAGGAATGTGGTAATCACCTGATGATCATCAAAATCCAAAGGCACAATAAATCCGGGCAGGCGGATTTTGCGCTGATTGTATTCGGCGATAATCTTGGTTGAGGTCAGCGCGCGTTGATAGGCGTCGTCCTCATCGTCCGATTGCATTTTTAATTTATCGTCGAGCACGTCCTCGCTGGAACCGTCTTCAATTTCATCGAGATATTCCGGCGGATTCATCAGTGCTTCCAGGTCTTCCTTCGGTATCAAATCCTGCCATTCGATTTCTTCATAGGCGTCACTTTTTTCTGCGGCGACTATAGGAGTCGCAGTGCGCGTTTGGTTCGGTTGAGCAGCGCTGGATTCGGCGGGTTTTTTTTTGTCGCAGGCACAGAGGGAAATGCTTGCGCAAAAAATCAGTGCGAATAAACGGAGGAACGTCATTGAGGCAAACCGCTGTGTTTCAAAATTGGCGGCTATGTTATAGGCTTTCGTCCCCTCCGACAATTTGCAGCGTGCTGATTGAAACTATGACTTTATCGCCGGATTTTCCGCAGCAGGCTCCCGCCGAACATCCCGCTTTCTATTGTCGGGAGCTGCACTTTGGTTATACCGACAAGATGAGCCGGGCTGACAAAACGGTTCTCACTATTCCCGCATGGCAGGTGGCGCGCGGCAGCCGGATTTTTCTGCGCGGGGCGTCCGGTTCTGGTAAGTCCACTTTGTTGAATCTGCTGTGCGGCATGCTCAAGCCCACCGGTGGTGAGTTGCGCGTGCTCGACTGCAATCTGGCGCGCATGAGCGGCCACGCCCGCGACCGTTTTCGCGCCCGCCATATGGGCGTGGTGTTTCAGCAGTTCAATCTGATCCCCTGGTTGAGTGTGCGCGACAACGTGCATCTGGCCGCGCATTTCGCCGGCGGTAAAATCAGCGTGCATACGCGTCTGGCGGAACTGGCGGAGCAGCTTAATCTACCCAATGCTTTGCTGGATCGCCGCGCCGGCGAATTGAGCATTGGCCAGCAGCAGCGGGTGGCGGTAATGCGTGCGTTGATCAACCGCCCGGAAATCCTCCTGGTCGACGAACCGACGTCTGCCCTCGACCAGGACAACCGTGATGCTTTTATCCATCTATTAATGACAACTCTGGATCACTGCGGCGCGACCTTACTGTTTGTTAGCCACGACCAAACCCTCGCCAGCCATTTTCCCATGCAGCTGTCGATGACGGAGCTCAATCAAGCGGGCAGGGCGAATTGATGCGGAGGTGCTGCTAGTGTTTTGGAAAGTCGCCTGGCGCAGCTTGGCTCAGCGCAAAGCCTCGGTTTTGCTCACGGTGGCGGCACTCGCAGTGAGCGTATTGGTGCTGGTGGGTATTGAGCACCTGCGGCAGAACGCGCGCACTGGCTTTGCCCGCACGGTGGCGGGGACGGATTTGATCGTCGGCGCCCGCACCGGCGATATCAATCTGCTCCTCTACGCGGTGTTTCGGCTGGGCAACGCCAGCAACAATATTGCCTGGCGCAGCTATGAGGAGATCGCCGCCTTGCCCGATGTCGCCTGGACGATTCCCTTATCCCTGGGCGATTCCCACCGCGGCTACAAGGTGCTGGCCACCAATCAGAATTACTTCAGCCATTTTCGCTACGGGTCAGACCAGGCATTGGCATTAGCGCAGGGCCGGCCCTTCGATGGTTTGCAGCAAGTGGTGCTGGGCGCCGAAGTGGCACGCCGTTTAGGGTATCGATTGGGCGACCAATTGGTTTTGGCCCACGGCGCGGCCAGTACCAGTTTTACTCTGCATGACGCGCATCCATTCGACGTGGTGGGCATATTCGCGCCGACCGGAACGCCGGTGGACCAGACGCTGCACATCAGTCTGGAATCCATGGAGGTTATTCATCGGCAGGGCAGTAAGGGAGGGCAGTTGCAGCCGCGCTCGATTACGGCAGTGATGGTGGGGCTCAAATCGCGGATCAAGGTGTTCCAGGTGCAGCGGCAGATCAATCAGTACCGCGGTGAACCGTTGCAGGCGATATTGCCCGGCGTGGCATTGACGCAACTCTGGTCCACCCTCGCCATTATGGAAAAAACACTGCGCGCTATTTCCGCCTTAGTACTGTTGGCCGCGCTGTTCGGCATGGCCGCCATGCTGCTCGCCTCCCTGCGCGAGCGGCGCAAAGAGATTCTGCTGTTGCGCACCATCGGAGCGAGCCCGCTGTTTATCGGCGGCCTGCTGCAACTGGAGGTATTGGTGATGACGGCGACAGCGGTGGTGCTCGCCCTTGGCGCCGCCACTGCGGGACTTGCCCTGGGCAATGAGTTTTGGGTAGCCAGACTCGGCCTGCAGATCTCCGCTAACCTGTTCCACGCTCCCACCGCTGC
>JAEZGT010000035.1 GCA_023416875.1 Pseudomonadota bacterium | reverse complement strand
CGGTGCCGTTGTCCGTGATCTGGCCCTGCGCGTTTACACGATAGCGACCGGCAACGGTGCTGTCCGGCGGAACTTGGCCGACGGTGCCAGATGATGAAGAGGAGCTGCTGGAGCTGCTAGAGCTACTGGAAGAGCTGGAGCTGCTGGAAACGCCGCTTGAAGAGGAAGACGACGAAGATGAGGATGATGACGAAGAGCTGCTCACTCCGGATGAAGATGAGGATGAGGAGCTGCTGGAGCTGGAGGAAGGGTCACCGCTGCTTCCTTCATCTGTTCCACCGCAAGCCACCAAGGTGAGCGCCAAGAGGCACGAACTAGCCATTGTGACTGGACGACGCCAATCAACGAACGTTTTTATCGAAGACATTTTCACTTACCTTTTTCTAGTCACACACATTGTGAGTTAAGAGTTTTTCGTTATACGTTATCGTTAGTCGTTGGCCCTGAGCTGAAGCAACGAGTCTTTGGCATTATCAGCCAAATAAGCGAACTAACCGTCATCGCTGTCCTCGACCTATCGACTTCCTAGGCGTTTCCCTGAGGTACTCCTCCAGAATGCCTCTCCATTTACCCACGTAATATGAAAAAAATCACCCTGGTTTTTTTTCAAATATTAACTGTGTCTCATGTTCATTTTGCATTTAAGACCGAATTAACACTTTTCAACTGACGAAAGCGGACCCATATTGTGGTTTATATGACAATAAGCTATTTGGACTTTTGGTTTTCAGAATAAATAACGTGTTTATTAATGGCGAGGATTGCGCGGATTTAAAAGGAGAGCGGTTTTTTGAGCTTAATTTATAAGACAATTGCGGTCACTAATGTTGGGCAAGGTACAGAAGGAAAAAGAAAGTGCTGAGAGTCGTAAAAAGGGTCGGTAGTGGTAAAACAAAAATGACCACAACCAAAAAATGAAATGCGACACCTTTAACGTGCCGCAATTAGGCAGGATTGATGGTGAGCACTTATTTTCCTAAAACGTCTCTCGCGAGTTTTGGTGTAGTCACGGGCAGGCGAATTGCTGTGGTTGCCTGTTCATAGTCGAAAGCAAAACCCAGCAGACGGCCTTCGGTAAAAGCGCGGCCTAGAAGTGAGAAGGTGACAGGCAGTCCGTCGGGTGTCATGCCAGCGGGCACTACCGGGTCGGGAAAGCCGGTCAGATTAGCGATATTGAGCGGCGATACGCCACCTTCACTACCAGCCGGTATTTCCTTGGGCAATTCAATCAAAGCAATGGGTTTGGGCGAGGTCGGGTAGAGCAGCGCGTGCAGCGAGTGGTTGGCGAAAACACCTTCCATTGCGGCGAGCACGTAGGGCAGCGCTTTATCTTTTGCAGCCAAGTAAATCGGATCGCTCAGGTCCAACGCGGTCTCGGATTGATATTTGAGGCCAAGCGCTTTGCCGGGTGAGCGATATTGGGTTTTGGGGTCGTTGGCGAGTTTGGCCAGATCGTAAATCGTCTTAGGATATTTAGCTTCTGTGGTAGCCAGATAATCGGCGATCTGCGCTTTGAATTCGGCGGAGCGAATGGTGTTGTAGATCGAGCCGCGCGCTTCCAGAACCGGCGGCGGCAAGCGCACGTTATCGACGATGACGGCGCCTTGCTCGCGCAATTGTTTGATGGCTTTTTCAACCACTGCATCCACGTCTTTATCTTGACCGAAAAAATCCCTAGCAATGCCGATACGCGCGCCGCGCAAAGATCCGCTGCGTAAATATTGCGTGTAGTCGGTCGCGGTGCGGCCAGCGCTTTTGAGAGTGGCATCGTCATCGGGATCGATTCCGGCCATCACATTCAGCGCGATCGCCAAGTCGTACACATTGCGCGCGAGCGGGCCGACGGTGTCGAAGGTGAGAGCCAGCGGAACCACGCCGTCGCGGGAAATAAGTCCGTGCGTCGTCTTCAGACCGAATACGCCATTTGCAGAAGAGGGGCCGCGCACTGAGGCGGCGGTATCGGTGCCCAGGCCGAATTGTGCGAAGGCTGCGGCAATTGCCGCACCTGTACCGCCGGACGAGCCACTCGGGCCGCGATCAAGTTTGTGGGGGTTGCGCGTCTGACCGCCCTGGGAGGAAAAGCCGTTGGGCACACGTCCGTCGCGACGCAATTTGGGATCGGTCGTACCGGACACGGAACCGCCGCCACCCGCCCATTCGGATAAATTCACTTTGGCGAGAATAATGGCTCCTGCCGCGCGCAATTTTTGGGTGACGAACGCGTCATCCGGCGGAATGGATCCGTCGAGTAATTGCGAGCCGGCGGTGGTGGGCATGTCGAAGGTATCAATATTGTCTTTCAGTAAAACCGGAATACCGTGCAGGGGGCCGCGCACTTTACCTGCTGCGCGTTCGGCGTCCAGCGCTTTGGCTTCCTGTATGGCTTTGGGATTAAGAGTAATTACTGAATTAATTTCCGGACCTTTTTTATCATAGGCATTAATGCGCGCCAGATAAGCGTTGGTCAGTTGCTCCGCCGTCAGCGTATTTTTTTCGAACGCCGCATTTAAGTCGGCAATGGTGGCGGTGGTGAGATCCAGAGGTGCTGCGTAAACCGCAGGTGCCAGCGCGAGGCTGACAGCAAGTGCGATGGTCTTAAGGCGCATGGTAATGTCTCCAAAAAAAATGAGTAATTCGCTGCTTGCGTCAATGGGTTTGAAAAATGTCCTGATACAACGCAAATTTTCTTTTTGATCGCGTCGATTTCCGCTATCAGCTGCGCCGCGAATTCTCCGTGTGCGCACAGTGAGACGGCACGACCCATGCCGCCCCTACCAGCAGGCGGGACGTTTTGAAATGACCGGCCTGATGTTTATGGATGCAACGAAAATCGAATGGGTATGCGGAAATTACTGTTTGGGAGGCTGCGGTGATTAAAGCGGTTTTTAAGCCGCTTTATTTGGGTGAATCAGATAGTGCAATTTAAAAATTCCGACTACCGAGGCCGCGCAAAATTCTGCGTCCAATAACGCTGATAGTAGGAGTTCGGGTTTACCACATAGCCCGAGCCAAATTCGGTGAAGATATCTTCCATAAGAATTTCGCAGTGGCCGTCGGTGCTGGCGAGGAGCCCTTGGATGGCGTCCTCCATGGTTCTATAACCTGCGGCGAGATTTTCACCGGTGGCGCCGGCTTGATAGCCAGTGCGCTCGATGCGTTGCATATGTCTAGAG
>JAEZGT010000389.1 GCA_023416875.1 Pseudomonadota bacterium | reverse complement strand
CGCTTGAATATTGATGGTGTTAAGGCTGTTGCGGCGAGTGATCACCGATGACTGCACGGTGCGCTCATAAGTGACGACGCTGCCCAATTGATGCTGGCGACCATCCGCGCCGGGGCCGATTGGTGTTTGCAGCAATGCATCGATGCTATCCAAATCCAATTCGGTTGCGCGCGGGCCGATGTTGTAGGTGTTGCCATTGGCCTCGTTAAGCCAGTTGGTTGGCGAGGTCTGCATGGAGCCGCTGAGGGTTATCATCATATTTTCTGCCACGTCGCGGGCGTCGAGTCCTAGCTGCTGCAATTGCGCGCGATCCATATTCAGCGCGAGAGTGGGTTTGCTCCAGCGTTGATAAACATGCGCGTCCACCAAGCCGGGAATTTCGCGCAGGCGGTTATTGAGTTCGCCAGCGAGCGGCAGCAATTGCTCCGGGCGACCGCCGACAAATTGCACGTCGATAGGTGATGGCACGCCGAAATTCAACGTCTGCCCCATCTGGTCGGCGGGCTGAAAATAAAATTCGACACTAGGAAAACGCTTGGGCAAGGCTAAACGCAAATTGCGCATAATTTCCGGCGTACCGACTTTACCGCGCTGCACGCTGATCATGATTTCTGCGTCGGCGGCTTCGCTGGTGCCGGAGTTGCCGTTAAGGGTATTAATGGGGCTGTAGGGCCCGCCGTTAATATCGAGAATTTCGCCCATCTGTTCGGCGGGAATATGTTCGCGGATCACCGCTTCCACTTCATCAATTAACGGTGGCATTTCTTCCAAGCGGGTACCGGAGGGAGCGCGCACATGTAGGCGCATTTGGCCGCTGTCCACCACGGGAAAAAGGTCCTGCCCGAGACCTGGGACCAATCCCAATGACAATACGCAAAACGCGAGAAATCCGCCGGCAAAGGCTTTGCGATGCGCAAGCAGTTGTTGCACAAGAGCGGTGTAATGCGTGCGGAATTTTTCAAAACCGCGGTTGAAGGCTTGATGAATACGGTCGAAGGCGTTGGCTTTTTTATTGGCGTCGTGATGATGGTTGCGCAGCATATACATCACCAGCGTCGGGACCAATGTGCGGGAGATCAAATAAGACGCGAGCATAGCGAATACCACCGCTTGGCCCATAGGCACGAACAGCGAGCGCGCAAAACCGTCGAGGAAAAACATGGGCACAAATACGATGCAGATACAAAGGGTAGAGACAAATGCCGGTGCGGCGATTTCCCGCGCGCCATCGAGGATTGCCTGCGCGGGCGGTTTGCCCATGGCGAGCTGGCGTTCAATGTTTTCAATTTCCACGGTGGCTTCGTCGACCAGAATGCCAATGGCCAGCGCCAGACCGCCGAGGGTCATTAAATTGATTGTCTGGCCAAATAAATAAAGACCAATCAGCGAGCACATAATCGCCAGCGGAATGGATACCGCAATAATGCAGGTGCTGCGCCAGTTGCCGAGAAACAACAAAATCATCGCCGCCGTCAATGAGGCGGCAATCAAGCCCTCATGCAACACATTGCCGATCGCCGCGCGCACAAACACCGATTGGTCGAACATCAATTGAATATCCAAACCTTCGGGCATACTGGCGAGAATTTGCGGAATGGAATTTTTGACGTGATCCACTGCGGCTATGGTGGAGACACCGCCGTAAGCAAGCACGGAATTGAGCACGCTACGCGCGCCATTTTGCCGCGCAATAGTGGTGGAGGGATCGTAACCGTCGCGCACATTGGCGAGGTCTTTTACCAGCAGAGTGCGGCCATTGCCGCCGGGTAAATCACTGGCGTAAGTGTGTACCGGAATTTCACCGATTTCGGCAATGCTGGGAATATTGCCGTTGAGTTTGATATCAAAATCCTGTGTGCCGATTTTCATACTGCCGGTAGGCAATACCAGATTTTGCCGGCCCATGGCGCTGACCAATTCCGCCGGGGTCACGCCGTGAGCAACTAACGCATTGGTATCCAAATCCACCGAGACCTGTCGCCGCCGCGCGCCGTAAGGCGCCGTCATGGAAAGGCCTTTTTTCGCCGCGATAATCGGCCGCAACGCGGTGTTGGCGGCGTCGGCAATTTCGATATCGGATAAGGTGGAGCTGGACATGCCGAGCTGAATCACCGGCAATTCCGATGCGGAATAGCGGCGCACGCGTCCGGGCAAAGTGCCCAAAGGCATGGAGCGCGCCGCGCCGTTGGCGCTCATAGTGACCTGCGTCATGGCGGCATTGATATCCGTTCCGGGCTGGAAATACACCTTCACCAATCCCAAACCGGCGAGGGCGAGAGATTCGGTGTAGACAATATCATCCACCGCCTGGCCGAGCTCGCGCTCCGCCGGACCGGTAATCCGTTCGGACATTTCTTTTGCAGTGAGGCCGCGGTATTCCCACAACTGCGCAATCACCGGAATATCAATCGCCGGAAATACGTTGGTGGTCATGCGGCTCAGCACAAAAGGCATCGCCAATACAATTAGCAACGCCGCCACTATAAAGGTATAGGGGCGGCGCAGGGCCAGTTCGACTATCCACATATGGAGAATCCATCAACGGCGCGATATCAATAGCGCCGGGTTTACCTGGAATTTATCGCGTATTCGTCAAATATCACTCCCTAAAAAGTGCCGGAGAAGGTAAGGCCAGCCCACCGACGATAAGGATAGGGTGCGTAACTGACCCAGCCTTGTTCGTGGGTGTCATCGTCGAATGCGTTTTTAACCACCAGGGTTACGTCAAAACCTTCGTTCAATCTACCCAAACCTATTGCAACGTCGGTGCGGCTGAAGGAGGGCACTCGGCTGTAAGAGGACAGATCATCGGTATTCAAATAATCGCTGGTGAATGCAGTGTTGAAGCTCGCGTGAAATTCGGTTTTCCATACCGGCACGCGATATTCCGCTCCGTAGTTGATGGTCCACAAAGCTGCGCCGGGGAGGCGGGTGCCGGTTTGGTCAACAAACGGATCAGGCAAGTAATTCAGCTCTGGCGGTTTGGGTGAATTTTTAAAGTCTTTGTAGCGCGCATCGTTATAGGCGCCGCTCAAGCGGAAGCTCAAATTCTCAA
>JAEZGT010000361.1 GCA_023416875.1 Pseudomonadota bacterium | reverse complement strand
CTGCGCCAATTCCAGCCAAGTCACACCTCCACGCGTTCTTCTGGATGAAGCCGCCCGGCGAAGCAGACGGCATTTCCTTTGACGTAAGCAAATACCCGCAGGGTTCTGCCGCTTACAACGCTCTTGACGCGGTCGATAAAGCCGTCGTTGACAGCGCTGCTGATCCGAAATACGCAGGTAAGACACTGGATACCATGTGTACACCCTGCGGTATTCGTGACGGCGACAAAGAAGTAGATGTGGTCCCTGCACTGTCACCGCACGCTGGTGGCTGGTTCCACAAGCAGTTCATCATGCTGATCGAAAACGCTTATCCGCCGCTTGGCACCAGCGACTATTCCAAGTAATCGCTGATACACACGGCCAACAAAAAACCCCCTTGGTGAAAACCAAGGGGGTTTTTCTTTATTAAAAGTCGATTTTTACGCAGCCTGCGCGTTTCAACCGCAGCGCAGTTGTTTAAACAACCACTACAGAATTGTCCACGTTACAGATTTTGCTCGGCACATATTTGTCCGCTGAGTAATCATTTTCCCAACGCTCGCCGTCGAGCACATAACGATATTCATATTCCGCGCCCGCTTCGAGTTCCAAGGTGGTCGAATAAGTGCCGTCCTTCTGTCTTTTCAATTGAGTCTCCTGAAAATCCCAATTATTGAAGTCGCCGGCGAGGTAGATTTTTTTGGCTTCTTTCGCGAGTTCAGGCGGGGCTGTGAATTTAACTTTGCAGATAGGTTTGGATTTCAGATATTTCTTGTCGAGACTCATGATGATGTACCCATATTGAGGCAGTCGTTTCTTTATCGTCGCTGTTAAACACAAACTGTACCAATCCCTGCTTGCACGACAGTGCTCGTCAGATTGGAGCATGGACACTTGAGGAATCGGCTCTGCGAGCCGCAGCGCCCCGGATTGTAGCCGACCCGATTAAATATCGACACAGTTCAAATATTTGAAAAAATGTTCGCTTGCGCCAGATCAAGAAATTGCATGTCGGCTCACGTTTCGCGGCGCACATAATTGCGGAACAAGGCCGACTGCCACTGGCGCAGAGCCAGTACCAAGGTATTGCCGTGCCGCTCCTGTATGGGCAGCACCCTATCTTTATTCACCAGATCTGTAATGTCCTGTAAGAAGAGTTCCATACGCTCCTGAATTTCCCGGTTGGTACTGGCAGAGCACAATGCGTTAAACACCAGCAGCTTCTCCGTTTCGCGATCAAACTGCGAATTGAAAAAGTCGCGCTCCACCTTTTCCAGGAAAAACCGTTGGATTGGGCCGTTGGCAAGCCAGCGGAAGTTGGGTGCAATGCGCAGTTTGATGCGGTTTCCGGGCAGCAAATCAATCATTTTCAACCGGTCGAGCTGCGCAAGTTTCTGAATCAACCGGTGTTGGTCGAGACGGTATTGCTGTAACAGATCCGCAAAAGTGAAACCGTTAATCACACTGACCGCCACCAGCAGCAATTCCAAGTCGGCGGCGATCTGCTCCTCCTGTTCCACAGTAAGACGTTCGGTCTGGCGGCGATCTTTTTGCGCAGCGGTCACCAAATCGGCTATGTCCATGCCGAGCATCTCCAGCATTTTGTCGAGCCGTTCCAGAGTGAACTGGCCACTGGCGAACAGACGCTTTACTGTGGCCTCACTCAAATCCAGATATTTCGCCACATCCGCATAGGTCTTACTTTGAGCCTTCAATTGTTGTTTGAGAGCCGTCACCAACATCGCGCTTTGCGCCATACTCCATTCTCCTGCTCTAATCTGTATTACAGCCAGCAGGTATCACAGAGCGATACTCGAAGTGGCTCCGGCCTCGACATAGTCGCCAAAAGTTGTATCGGATAACCAGCATAATCAACACTCGCAGCACCGTTTTGCCCTCTAAAGGATTGTAGCTATGAAGAAGTTACGCCATTTCACCGGCGCCATTCCCTTTTTTACGGCGGTATTTCTGAATGCGTTTGTCGATCTCGGTCATAAGATCGTCATTCAAAATACTGTCTTTAAACTCTATGACGGACCCGCGCAAATCATGCTGACTGCGCTGGTGAACAGCCTGATTCTGCTGCCGTTCATTCTGCTGCTGAACCCCGCCGGCTTCCTCTCCGATAAATTCCGCAAAACCGAAGTCATGCGCCTATCTGCGTGGGCAGCCGTGGCGTGCACCGTGCTGATCACCTTGTTTTATTACCTAGGGTGGTTCTGGGCCGCCTTCGCCATGACTTTCCTGCTCGCCGCCCAATCCGCCATTTATTCACCCGCTAAATATGGCTATATCAAAGAAATGTTTGGCAAGGAGAGGCTGGGAGAGGGCAATGGCGTTGTGTCCGCACTGTCCATCGTCGCCATACTCGCGGGAATTTTTGTCTACTCGGTGCTGTTCGAAACCGGCTACCGCAACGCAAGCGGACTGGAATCAGAAGCCGAAGTCCTGCGCGCAATCGCGCCGATTGGGTTTCTACTGATCATCAATAGCCTTGTCGAGGTGGTGATGATGTACCGCCTGCCCGAGCAGTTGCCCACAGGGGTAACCACAGAATTCTCTTGGTCGCGCTATCTCACCGGCAGAACCTTTAAAGACGATATACGACCGCTGATGCACAGCCGCACCATTCGCCTTTCGGTTATCGGCCTCGCCACCTTTTGGGCGGTGGGCCAGGTAATGCTGGCCGCCTTCCCCGCGTTTTACAAAGAGACTCTTGGCAACGACAACACCATTCTGGTGCAAGGCATACTTGCCTGCTCTGGAATAGGGATTGCCCTTGGCTCCATGTTCGCCGGCAAATTCTCGCGCAATTATATTGAAACTGGATTGTTGCCCCTGGGTGCATTGGGTATCGCCATCGGCCTTTGGCTGCTGCCCGGTTCCACCTCCGGTTGGGCCTTTGCCGCGATCTTTTTATTCGTGGGATTTTGCGGCGGCGTTTTTATCGTACCGCTCAACGCCCTGATTCAGTATTACGCCGGTGAGCACGAGCTAGGCAAAACCCTCGCCGCCAACAACTGGGTGCAGAATGTGGTGATGCTGAGCTTTCTCGCCCTCACCGCGATATTTGCCTACTTCGGTTGGAGCAGCAAAACCCTGTTGATGCTGATTGCGGTAGTGGCGGTAATTGGCTGCGTCTATGTAATCACGCAACTACCCCAGAGCTTGATGCGCTTTCTCCTCGGCTACTTGCTATCGCGCCGCTACAAAGTCGCCGTGCAGGGCATGAA
>JAEZGT010000343.1 GCA_023416875.1 Pseudomonadota bacterium | reverse complement strand
ACCCACATCAGAAGTACCCCACTCTGAGACAAACACGGCGATACCGGCACTCAGCGCGGATTCCACTTTGTTCTTCATGGTGTTGAAGTCGTGAGTGGCCGCGTAATAGTGGAACGCGTACATCACGTTGCTGTGGCTCAATGGATCTTTGGCAGCGGCGTCCACATCCTGGCTCCAGGTAGGGGTGCCGACGATGATGATGTTGTCCGGATCATTCTGACGGATCGCATTGATAACGGTGTTGGCGTAGGGCTTGATACCACCCGACCAGCTCACCGCCACAGGCTCGTTACAGATTTCATAAATGATATTGGGCAGGTGGCCATACTTTCTGGAAATCTCGGAGAAAAAGGCCGTCGCTTCAGCGGTGTAATTGGATGGTGTGTTGTGTATGTGCCAGTCCACCAGAACGTAGAGGCCGGCGTTTACCGCATCTTCGATGGCTTTTTCGGTACGCGCCATCATGCCTGCCTTGTCTGCCATATAACCGCCCCAGAAATCGCTAGGGTCGGTGGGCGCGAAATCTTCGATATACATGGCCAGGCGCACAACCTCAGCGCCAAAATATTCCGCCATATTGGCGATGGTTTGTTTTTCCACCAGTGGGAACCACTGCAGGCCGTGGGCGCTGATGCCGCGCAGTTGCACGGGCTGGCCGTTTTTATCGCTCAGCTGATTGCCAACCAGGCGCAGCTGACCGTATTTGCCAACGGCAGGACTTTTATAAGGGTTGGTGATATCGAGGCTCGGTTCGGCGGCACCCAATCCTTTAGGTACGTAAGAGGTGTCGTTGGTGAGCAGAATCTTGTCCAAATGTACGCCGGGGCCACCTTCGCGCTGAATCAGGTGCAGGGTATTCATGCCTTTGGTGAGGGTTTTGCTGACACCGGAATTTGACCAGCCCCAGCTTTTCACATCGGAACGATTGTCTGCGGCCCAGGTAGTCCATTGACTGGAGTCTGAGGCATTGCCATTCCCTACACTGACATCAAAAGGCTTGCTGCCACTGTTGGGCAAGCGCACTCGGCCCCAGAGGGTGTATTCGCCAGTTTCAGGGATATAGACATCGAAAGTGATCATGCCGCTGTCGGCTGAGCGTGCACCGTAATCTGCCCATTTCCACGAGGCCAGATAGATTGCCTGGGAAGCTCCCAAGTCTGACTTCACTACGATGGGATTGAGCTCGCCGCCGCTTTCCGCCTCCATCCAGATGTACTGGTTAGCTGCTGACGCGGAAACACTGATCCCCATGGATAATAGCAAAGTGGTAATAAAGCTCTTTTTCATTGCCAAAACCTCTGCACCTCGAATAGCGGCTTCGTACTGTTTTTATCAAAACCACCAACAACTAGGGTCGGAACGGGATTGTCGCGGACGACATCCATTCCCGTTTACTTTGTCACCAAAATCATTTTCTGAGACAAATTTGACCAAATTGTATGTGCCGGGGCGACTCATGGCAACTCAAATTGCGACTTTAGTCTGATATTAAAAGACCTAATCAATAAGGCTTAGTGCTTAGTCTATAAAGGGTTTTTTAATTATTTAATGTGAATTTCATGGCCCCAAGCAAAACTAAAAAGAATTTATAAAAATCAGAAAACATAAAGGCCGCTGTTTTTATGCCAAGTTTTTATAGCTAATAACTTTAAAGAATATCGCTGAAACATCACTTTAAGCGCCATTCACGTCCCGATTTCCCATCCCCATACTTTCTTATGAGCCCCGCACTGCATTCCTGTCGAATGGGAAAGAAAACAATCTAAGCGCCAAACCGGCTTTATAACTAGAGCCACTTCCGGTCCGCGTTTCAGCCTCGCTTCGCAACATAACTGTCATAAAGACGACCCAATACCGTCACATTGGCGCAATAGTCTTCCGGGATTCATCAACCATGGAGAAGACTATGAGTTACCCCTTATTCGGGCTAAGCACCGCCGTTCTGATTCTGCTGTTATTAGGTGGGTGCAAAGAAAGCAACAACCGCGAGACGGTCAGTAACGCTCCCGTTGATCAGCAGATGAGCTTCAACCGCATCGCCACTTTTCCCGTATGCAGCCAAGTTGGCAGCAGCTGCGCCGATGACACAGTGACCGCTGCGGAAATTGTCGCCGCGAGTGGCGATGGCATGACGCTGATCTATAGCAACAGTCCAGCCCGCCAGATTGGTTTTATTGACATCACCGACCCTGCCTCCCCTTTCGGCCTGGGCGCCCTAACGCTTGGCGGTGAACCGACCTCGGTCGCTGTGGTCGGCGCTTATGCGCTGGTGGCGGTCAACCGCTCGAACAATTTCGTCGAGGTCGCGGGCAGCCTCGACGTTATTGAGATCAACTCGCACACCCTTGCGCACAGCATTGACCTGGGCGGACAGCCGGATTCGGTAGCCGTAAGCCCAGACGGCCGTTATGCAGTGATCGCCATTGAGAATGAACGGGATGAGGAGCTGGACGAAGGCATACCACCGCAATTACCGGCAGGCGGGCTCATCATTGTCGACTTGGAGGGGGCACCTGCCGCCTGGACCATCCGATCCGTGGAGCTGACGGGTTTGGCGGACCTCTATCCTGGGGATCCGGAACCGGAGTATGTGGACATCAACCGCGATAATCTCGCGGTGGTTTCTCTACAGGAAAACAATCATTTGGTCTTGGTGGATCTCGCCAGCGGCTCTGTGACCGGTCACTTCTCCGCCGGGACAACCGACCTGACCGACATCGACGATACCGATGAATCTCCCGCAGTAATCTCACTCACCGCAAACCAAACCGGTGTCATGCGCGAACCCGATGGTGTGGCCTGGATCGATAACGATTATTTCGCCAGTGCCGATGAAGGCGATTTGGCCGGCGGCAGTCGCGGATTCACGATTTTTAATCGCACCGGCGAGGTGGTGTTCTCCAGCGGTAACCAACTGGACCTGCTGGCGGTGCGGTTGGGTCACTACCCGGATGACCGCTCCGACAACAAAGGCAATGAGCCGGAAAACGTGGAGGTGGGCATCTTTGGCGAAGCGCGCTTTTTGTTTGTCGCCTCTGAGCGCAGCAGCCTCATTTTTGTTTACGACGCAGCGAATCCGCTCAATCCGATTTTTAAACAAGCGTTGCCCGCTGCGGCGGCACCGGAAGGCGTTCTGGCCATTCCGTCGCGGAATTTACTCGTTGCGGCCAGCGAGGAGGACAGCCGCACCGACACACTGCGCTCCAGCGTCAATATCTACAGCTACAACCAGAGCCCCGCGCAATATCCCACCATCACTGCGGCGGACCGGGTGGATGGCAAACCGATTCCCTGGGGCGCCCTATCCGGTCTGGCGGCGGATCGCTTTCAGGAACACGTTCTCTATGCCGTTGACGACAGTTATTACCAACGCAATCGCATTTTTACGTTGGATATCAGCGAAAAGCCCGCAGTGCTGACTCAGGAAATCTACCTGCGCGACGAGCAGAATGTGCTGGCGGGATTGCCCACAGCCGAATTGGCCGACCCTGCTGCGGCGGCCGATCATCCCAGCCGCGCCTCCGTATTCGACGCCGAGGATTTAAAGCGCCTCATTAATGCCGACAAAACCGTCAATCTGGACCCGGAAGCCATAGCGCATGCCAGTGATGGCGGATTTTGGATCGCCTCCGAAGGGGACGGCGCCGTGGACGACGCCAAACGTCCGATCAACAGCTTGAACCTGGTGGTGAAAACCGATTCCGCTGGTGTCATCACCGCGGCTTTTCCTCTGCCCGAAGAACTCAATGCCAAACAAATCCGCTTCGGCTTTGAAGGCATCGCGGAAGATAACGGCCTGGTTTATGTCGCTTTGCAACGCCCCTGGATGGGTGAAACTCACGCGCGTATCGCGGTGCTGGATCCCGCCGATGGCAGCTGGAATTTTTTCTTCTATCCACTCGACGAGGCGACCTCGCCCAATGGCGGCTGGGTGGGGTTATCGGATCTGGCGGCTTTGGGAAATGGGGAATTTCTGGTGGTGGAACGGGACAATCAGGCTGGCCCGGACGCGCGGGTGAAAAAACTTTATCGCTTCAGCGTCACCGACGAATCCATCATTAGCAAAACGCTGGTGCGCGATCTTGTGGCGGATCTATCCCGGCCGGGCGGGTTGGTGTTGGAAAAGATCGAAGGGCTGGCGGTAACTCGCAGCGGCGATATTTATATCGTTAACGATAACGACGGCGTCGACGGCAGCAATGGCGAAACTCAGTTGCTGAACCTGGGCCTTCTGCTCGATTGAGATTAAAACAGCTCGATTACATTGCTGGCGTCCGGCGGGCGGTCTTCGCGCACTGTCGACGGTTCACTGGCTGATGCGAGACTGCGCTTTACCGCGTTCTCCAGGCGTTGGAAATATTCGTCGACCTTGAGGCCTTCGTTGAAGATGCGATTGGTCTCCGCCACCAGCTTGGCGCTCAGCGCGTAAATGTACTGCTCGTCCACCTCGGTCAACGCCAGATGCGGCAGGCGATGTTCCAGGCGTTCGGCGACGTTTTCCACCTCGCCGACGATCTGGCGCATTACATCCTGATAAGAGATCTTTAACGCGCTCATCACATTGCGCACATCATTGCCGAGCTTCTGCAGCGCCTCTTTTTCCGCCAGCAATTTAAAGCGGTCCTCCAGGGCGAGAATGCGCGCGTTAATGCCCTGCACCAGGCAAAAGGCGTTGTCTTTGATGGAGCCGTATTTCTCCGCATCGTTAAGGGGCATGTTTTTGATCAGCAGAGAAACGCGGTCGTAATTGACGATAGTACGCGGGCCGAAATCCACGTAACGGCCGCTGTCTTTGAGCTGGAACAGCAGCTGGGATTCGAGATGTTTGGCCATACCGTGGGCTTCCATATCTTTTTTGCCCATCTCACTGCGCATCTGCAAACTGCAGGACAAACCGTAGCGCTGGATGGTGGCAAAAAATTGCTGGCCCAGTTGATCGAGATTGTCGCAGTTCTGGATTTGCAGCAGAAACTGGATATTGGCTCCCAGATCGCTGTTGTCCACCATGGCACTGCGCGCAGTTTCGGTGGCAAGCAGCAGACGCTGGTTGAGCTGCGAATTGGCGATCTGGTGAAAAATGCTTTTTGTGATACGGGCAAACACTTCGTCCGGCGTGGTTTTGCTGTCGATCAGATCATCGCAACCAATCTCCAGCGCTTTCACCTTGTCCTTTACCGAATAAGCGGTCGTCAGCACCACCAGCGGCACTGTGTGCATGTAGTCCTGCTGCAACAAGGTATGGCAAGTGGAAAGATCCATCTGGCTCTGGTTGATCATATCCATTACCACCACCCGATAGCGCTTCTGTGCCATCCGCTGGGGAACCTCTTCCATCTCATTGGCTACGTCCGCCCGAAAGAAGTTGGTCACTTCTCGCGCCAGAGTGGACAGCTGCGGACTCAACAGAAGGACGTCGTACGGCATAGGTTTGATCTGGGCTCGTTTGGGTGGCGCGCCATTTGGCATTAATAAAATCTAGTCAACCTCCGCGCAAATACCAGTGCCTGCCCGGGCCACCAAAATTAGTAGCGCCAACTAGAAATTTTTTGTGCCATTTCTTTCATATTATGATTACAAACACACCTTTGGGAATTTTTGTAATAAGAATTCGTGCAAACCTTTATTTTGTGTCTAGATTTATTAAGAAGCGACGCACCCTCCATTCAGCTCCAACTCAGCGGCTTTGTTTATGGAAAACGCCATCGAACTACAGGTGATCGCAGAATCCCTGCACAACCGCCTGCATAATCATGCGGTGCATGTACCTCAGCTGCCGGAGCTGGCTGCCAGAGCTTTCCAGATCTCCCGCACGCCCGGAAGTGAGCCGGCGCAATTGGCTGAATTAATAGACTCGCAGCGAATGCTGAAAGAAAAACTGCTGCAGGTTTATCAACACGGCTTCTCCGGCCAGGCGGATGCGCAACTGGATTCCATGATTCTCCATCTCGGCCAGCAAACGGTGGCGGATTTCACCCTCGCACTCTGTCTCAAT
>JAEZGT010000221.1 GCA_023416875.1 Pseudomonadota bacterium | reverse complement strand
ACAGCACGTTGTGTATTACCGCACGGCGAGCCTTTTTTAAATAAACAAACGGATCCATTTAAATTCGATCGAGTTGATTGTACTGGAGGCCAACCAAATGGCCTGAAAGCGCTGATATTTATGGACTCTTTTGGCGTTGGATTAGTGCCTGCGTTGAGTGCGGCGTTTGAAGAAGCGGTATTTGTCTGGAGTTATAAAGCTGATGAAGCTCTGGTGGAGCAGATACGGCCGAATGTGGTGATCCATCAATTGGTAGAACGCAAGCTCCAGACGCTCAAAGCGGCTGATTTGTTTGTTGATCCATAAACAATGAGAGCCCGTGAAATTTTGGTTGTCGGTTTAGCGCTAACAATTGCCGCAGCGGCCATTGGTGGTTGCGGGCGGACCGCTGCCCCTACTCAGCTTGACTGCCGCACCTCTAATCCAACTGGATCTGTCCAGGTGTTAATGCTCGGCAACAGCCTGCTGCACGATTTCAACTGGCCATTGCCCAACGCGCAGGTATTTAACTGCGCAAAACAGGGACAGACATTGGATGAATTTATCAAGCGTTGGCGGAGGGCATATTTGCCTCTTGAGCAGCCGGATGTGGTGGTGATTGCGTTTGGCACTGTGGAGGTGATCCGCGCGGAACGAGAGCAGCAGTATCTGCTGGATTTTATGAGGCTTTATCCGGATTTTCTCGCCGAACTGCAGCAGCGCTGGCCAGCGTCTCGTTTGGTGGTAAATCTGATCCCAGATATTAATCCGGACTTGTATGGTCAGCCTCACTTGGACATATCGGCTATCGCTCAGCTCAACCAGTTCATTCGGCGGTCAACCACTTGTAGCGCTTGCCAAGTGATTGACCTGCCACAATTGCTGTTACACGGGGAGGAGGTTTTTGGCGAGACGCTCACCTATGACGGGGTACATTTGACAGAGTACGGTTACAGAAAATGGCTCAATAGCCTGACCTATATCCTCTCAACGCCATGAGGTGAGCTTTTTATGGCTCCATCCGCTCCAATCGCCGCAACCGTGCACGCAGCTGTTCGATTTCCTCCAGCAGTTCTACAGCGAGTGCAACACCTGCCAAGTTGATGCCAAGGTCCTGGTGTAGGTGATAGGCGCAGCGCACGCGGCGGATGCTGATTGCTTGGAAGCGCCAGGGGTCTCGGGTTGCGGGTTCGATTACGCCTTCATCCACCAGCGCCAATACCTGCTCGGCGGTGATGCCGCAGATACGGCATAGATCGCCAAGGGTCAGATGGTAGTCCTCGTCCAGCACCAGCATCGCGGGTGCATCGGTATGTCGTCCCGTCATGGTCACACTCCCAGCCCGGCGCGGGGCTCAAAATTAAAGGCTTGTTCCATCTGCCGGTAAGCATGTTTTGCCGCTTCGGAATCCGCCGGCGGCAGGGCGATTTGCAATACCACAAATAAATCCCCCGGTTCTTTGGCAGGCAGACCGCGACCTTTTAAGCGCAGTTTGCTGCCGGCGCGGGAGTTGGGCGGAATGCGCAAATCCACCGGCCCCGTTGGGGTCGGCGCGCGCACTGTGGCGCCGAGGGCAGCTTCCCAAGGCGCGACCGGTAGATCCAGATATACGGTTTTGCCGTCCAGATGGTAAACAGCGTGGGGTTTGAATTCGATTTCCAGATAAAGATCCCCAGCCTCTGCACCGCCAAATCCCGCCTCGCCCTGTCCGCTTAAACGAATCTGCTGTCCCGATGCTATGCCCTTGGGAATTTTCACGTTGATAGCGCGTTCGCGAATGTGCGGACGGCCATCGGCGCCGAGTTCGGAATGACGCAGCGTGAGCGTGCGGGTTGCACCCTGATAGGAATCTTCCACATCAATCAAAATTTTTGCGTGGGTATTTTCGCCGCGCCGCGCGCTGCGTCCGCCGGTCTGCTGGAAACCGCGCGCACTGCCAAAACCACCCCGGCCAAATAAGGATTCAAAAAAATCGCTGAATTGCTCGGGGTCCACCTGGGTGTAACCGCCACCATGAAATTCAAAACCCTGATCCCACCCCGGGGGTGGACGAAAATCCTGCCCGGCCTGCCAATTATTGCCGAGCTGATCGTAAGCGGTGCGTTTTTCGGGATCTTTCAAAACTTCATAGGCTTCATTCAATTCTTTGAATTTCGCTTCCGCATCCGCTTCTTTACTCACATCCGGGTGATATTTGCGCGCGAGTTTGCGGTAGGAACGTTTAATGGATTCCTGATCTGCAGTGCGCTCGACACCCAGAATTTTGTAATAGTCTTTGTACTCCATACACCGGCTTCTCTAAAAAAGTCCGCCCATTAGGGGCGGACACACAGTGAATGAGTTCACCAATCGCGGCGGCGGGTAATCAAGCCGCTTGATCTTCACCGCTTTCGCTGCGGTGTTCGATCACACTGGCGTCGCGGGCTTGATTGATCGCGATGGTGCGAGGTTTCATCGCCTCGGGAATTTCCTTCACCAAACTGATGGTGAGCAGGCCGTTATGCAAATCCGCACCCGTGACTTGCACGTAATCCGCGAGATTGAATTTGCGTTCAAACGCGCGATTGGCGATGCCTTGATGCAGATATTTGCGCTCCTCTTCTTTGGCTTTTTTGCCGCGCACGGTCAACACACCTTTTTCCACCATCAGCTCCAACTCGCCCTGTTCGAAACCGGCAACAGCTAGAGTGATCGCATAGCGATTTTCACCGAGCATTTCGATGTTATACGGCGGATAGCCCGGCGCCACGGAATCCGTGCGCAACGCGCTGTCCAGTAGTGAGGCCAAACGGTCAAAGCCGATGCTGTTGCGATACAGGGGAGTGAGATCGATTGTGTTCATAACATATCCTCCGTAGAAGCAATACGTAATAAAACAATGAAATTGACAACGGTATAGCAAACCGTCGATGCCGGCGCACTCCAGTGGACGCGTGCCGGCAAGAAAGAAAATAGGTGCAGCTATCGGGATTTCAAGGGTGTTGTTTTTCTCTTGACGCATTCATTCAAATGACAGGTCTCCCGGCTGTGAACCCGGTACTCACCTGTCGCGCCGGGTGATAGAGTGACGCCTCGCACCTTCACGAGTAGCAGCGCAACACAACCCGCGGGAGCAACCATGGAGTTCAATAAGCGTTTTTGGCTGATCGAATTGCTGGCGTACTGGGAGGGCCGGGTCAATACCACCAGCCTGATCCACCATTTTGGCCTCTCCCGCCAGCAAAGCAGCGCCGACCTCAACGCCTACAGCGCCCAAGCGCCTACCAATCTCACCTATGACGCCTCCACCAAAGCCTACTTGCCCAAGGCGGACTTTCAGCGGCATTTCATCAGCGATGACGTGGCCGAGTACCTCGGCTGGATGCAGAACCCTTCTGCCGCCCCCGCGCCCATCTCCGCGCCCAGCGCCAAGCTCTCCAACCTTGCCCTGCGCCTGCCGCCTCGCAAGGTGGCACCCGAGCTGATGCGCCACTTGGTGGCCGCCACCCGCCAGCGCTTGCGCCTGGAGGTGAACTACGTGTCCCTCACCAACCCCAACTGCGAGAGCCGGGTGATTGCACCCCATACCTTCGTCAACACCGGTCTGCGCTGGCATCTGCGCGCCTGGTGTGAGAAAAGTGGCGGTTACCGGGATTTTGTCCTGAGCCGGTTTCGCGGAGTGCCGAGGCAGCTCGACAAAACCCAGCACCCCATCGAGCACGACGTGGCCTGGAACACCCAGATCACCATCATCCTGCAGCCAGACCCCCGCCTGAACCCGGCCCAGCGGGAGGTGCTGGAGAACGACTATCAGATGCTCGGCGGGGAGCTGCACATCACCACTAAAGCCTGTTTGGTGAACTACCTGCTCAGGGAGATGCAGGTGAACACCAAGATGCTCGACGGCACGCCGGAGGCGCAGCAGCTGGTGCTGGTGAACCG
>JAEZGT010000219.1 GCA_023416875.1 Pseudomonadota bacterium | reverse complement strand
CATCTTTCCAGCGGACTTCTGCGTCAGGCAGGACCTTGAATATGGCTGCAAACAGAGCCGTGACAGCTGCTAAGGAGACCCCTAGATCCAAAATTCGGAAAAGCACTTTGAGTGCTGGAGACACTTGCTCCGCAGCCCAGTTGCTAAGATACGCCAGCGCCGCCGACAGGACCAGCGAGACGAGCAGTAAAAACCCTACGGTTAATATCAGGCCGAAGGAGAAAATTCTGTCCATGACCAATTTAAAGAATTTGCGTTTGGGCTCTGGTCTGACTTCCCAGACCATATCAAGTGTCTGTTGCAGCTGATAGAAAACCCCCGTTGCACCAAAAATCAACGTGGCTATGCCGACCATGGAGGCGGCGGTAAAACCTTCCGCTTCCCACGCGCGAGCGAGAATGCCGGCGACATCGCGGGCGGCCTCGGCACCGATAACTCCTTGGATTTCGACCGTCAGACGTTGTGTTACCGCTTCTTTACCAAAGAAGTATCCGACCAAGTTAACAATGATTACCAACAAACCTGGCAGGGAAAAGATTGTGTAATAGGAAATAACCGCACTATTGCGAAATGGGTCGCGGGACCACCAGCGGACAGCGGTTTCTTTAAATAGGCCGGCGATGGTTTTGGTGTTGTGCACTATTGCCATAGGATTCTCTCGTGTGCCATAGAGGTCTCTCGTGGGCGAATGGGTTTACGTGTTATCGCCTTGCAATTATCCAGACCGCGTGCACTATGCCCGGAATATAACCCAACAGCGTCAGCAGGATATTTAGCCAAAACGCGCCGCGAAAACCGACTTGCAGGAACACCCCGAGAGGGGGAAGAAGGATGGCGAACAAAACGCGGATAAGGTCCATAGAAAATCCTATTGGTAACGGATGCGCAGCATGAAAGTGCAAGATCGAGGCCAGCAACCTGACCGCAAACCTGCAGCGTCGCTCATCATTTTCAATGCCACCTGGGATTATTTACGTAGTCTTTTTGTAATAAATGCAAAGATCGCGCGGCTTGGCCGCGTGCCTGCTACGCAATTAATTTTGCCTGCTACGCAATTAACTTTGCCTGCTACGCAATTAACTTTGATAGTGAGAGAGCGGTAGGAAACCGGGCGCTTACGCAAAGTAATCATATTGGCGTAATAAATGAATATTTAAACCGGTATTGCGGCATAGGATCGACTGGAGGTGTGGCGAACCTTGGCATACGCTTAGAAGAAGGTTGCGCATCGCAAAACAGGTTTGGGCTTATGCCGCTAAACAGTTTGATAAGGGGCTTGATAGTGTCGATAACGTTTCCGTGTTTCGCTTATTCAGACGCGGCGAACAAGCAACCTGCGGAGGTTGTCCCTGATGCTCAGTTAAAGGCGTTGGAAAAAGCCCGTGGAGTGGAGGATGAACAGAATAAACGGCATGAGGAGCTGCGTAAGAAGCTCGAAGGGGAATAAGCATGCAATCAAGCCCAGCCGATTCTGACAACTTGCCTAGCGCCGATTATAAAACTGAGATTGCGACGGCATCGCCCAGAGTGCAGCAGGCGCGTGCATTTGCCGTGCGTGCCCATGGCGCGCAAATGTATGGCGACAGACCTTACGTTTTTCATCTGGATCAGGTAGTGGAGTTGTTGAAACGCTATGGCGAGGAAGCGCAGATAATCGGCTATTTACACGATTCCGTGGAAGACACTCCTGTAACAGTCGATGAGGTGGCCAATCATTTCGGCCAGTTTGTCGCAGATTGTGTTGACCTGGTATCTGACAGCCCCGGTCCAGATCGGAAATCCCGCAAGGCAAAAACTTACGCTCGCCTTGCTAAAGTCCACGGTAGACATGAGCTTGCTTTAGTCGTGAAGGCTGCCGACCGCCTCGCAAATGTACGCAGCTGTATTGCAGAGAATAACCACAAACTTCTCGGGGTTTATAAGCAGGAGCAGCCGGTATTTTTCCGCGCCGCTCATAGACCGGGTTTGTGTGATGAATTCTGGTCGGAATTGCGGCAACTCCTCAGCTGATTTATAAACACCTTTTACCACTCCACCAGTCACTCAATCTTATTGCTTTAGTCGAGCGCGTTCGGAACCAAAGCACGTTTCGGAATGGTTTGCGCCTGCTAGAATGGCGCCCCTCGAGCCAAGCCAACAGGAGTGAATTATGAACAGGCCATTGCTAAAATTTGCCGCGCTGTCGTCAGCGCTTTGGGTGTCTACCGCCTTCGCCGATTGGAATTTGAAAGGTGATGAATCCAGTCTGCATTTTATTTCCATCAAAAAAGATTCAATTGCGGAAATCCATACATTTTCGCAACTGGGTGGCAGCATAACGGACGCGGGTGAGTTTCAGTTTTCCATTCAGCTCGGTACGGTTGAAACGCAAATTCCCATCCGTAACGAGCGTATGAATGAATTTTTGTTTGAAACCGCAAAATTTCCTATGGCGATAGGCAAAGGCAAGCTGAATATCGCGGAGATTAACAAATTGGCTGTCGGTGACACCGCTGTCATCACTATTCCTGTCAGCATCGAGTTGCACGGCAAATCCGTTAATAAAGATGTACAGTTTAAAGTGGCCAAGTTGAAGGCAGATAAGATCTGGGCTGTTACTCCAGTTCCGTTTATTCTGAACACAGCGGATTTTGAGCTGACTGCAGGGGTGGATAAATTACGTGAATTGGCGCTGCTGCCGAATATCGCGCAGGCTGTTCCTGTGAGTGCGAGCCTGACTTTTGTCAGCAGTGAGAAAGGCAAAAAATAAGTTGTTTACTCCCGCCGGTATTGCGCCGGCGGAACCTTAAGGACCGTTGTCTCCGGGGTTGGTTACCAGCGCTCTGATCGTATCGCCCACTTCATTACGTCTAAATAACCTAGTGTCACATGAAAAGATGAATCGCGCACTTGAGATGAATGGGCCACTAAAGCGATTTGCAGCACCATCAGAATGATCATGCTGCTTACACAAGATAAGATTTTCGGATTCGTTGAATAAGAAGACGTTAAATTAAAGATGGCCTAAATAGACGTGGCGGCCTCAAAAATCGCTGTGACTGGCAAACATTTCTCGAGCAAATACAAGAGACTCCTGGAATACCAGGGCACGGGGTTGGTCGCGATTATTGAAATCGAAAATTAGGAAAAATTCCTTGCCGGCTTCCTCCGGTAAAAACGTAATGTGCATAACCGTGCGCGTATAACCGTCCTCATGGCGCGCACCTATAATCAAACTAGCCTCTCCTTCCGGAGCAGGGAAACGCGCGAAAAACTGATTGCCTCCCATTTCCGCAAGTGGCACCTCGCCAGTGATCGCCGTCCCGTAGACTTTTGCTTGGACCGGAGTCTCGGAGGAGGCCGTCTGTTCTAATAAATGACGTTCTAATTTCTGTAACTCAGTATTGAGTTGATAGCTATCGGACAGCTTGCCGTGGTGGGTGAGCACGGACTCGCTGCCTGAATCGCTTTTCAGAATTTTTTTGACCAAAGGTAGGGGCGCCAACTGCGTTGTTGGTGCATCTGTCTCTGCTGCGGCAGTTGCTGTTGGCGATTGGGTTGGAGAGGCGGTGCTTAAATTCTGGTGATGTGCGGGTGGATTCTGCTGGTTTTCCACGAGGATTAAGTCTGTTTGTTCAGAGGCCGGTGGCTCTGCAAGAATTTCCTGTTTCGCGTCCGCCAATTCGCTAAGTTTTTTCTGAATGCGCTCGAAGCGAGCCGTTTTGGATTCCACGCCCATCTCTGCCAGCGCCAGGCGTTGTTGCGCGTGATCAAGGGAGTTTGCGCTGATAGAGGTGGTGTCGCGCTCATGCTGTTCTTTTACAGCCTCATACTCCAACAATTTTTCGGTCACCGTGAGTTTGGCATCCCGCAATTCAGCGGCTACCTGGGAAAGCTGATCGCGCGTCAGTTGAATTTGATACTCGATTTTTTTCAGATCGGACACCGCAGTGGATGCTTGAGCACTCGGCAGGCTTATCAATAGTAAAGCGCTGTACGTTACGTAGTGACACAGACGAATCATAAAAGTGACACGTGTTAACGAAACTAAGAACCGCTAGAGTCGATGACTCTTAATGCGATGAATTCAAAATCAGGATCTGGTGCGTGTGGGAGAAAATTGGTATCGCACCAAATAAATAACGTGTAATGGAGTTAATAACTGTTCGCTATTGTAGAAACTTTTTATGCAATGTCCAAGCGAAATTTTGCGTGGCCATGCTGGTGCATCGTCCGCTTTTTGGTGCGAGCATGGAGCGCAAATTGGTGCGTGGTGCAGCCTTGTTGCATATGAAATCTGCTAAGTATTCGTCTTGCGAAAATTTTAAAGACAGTTGGCGGGGCGGGGTAAGCCTGCAATTTTGGCTGCGAGTTTAGGTGGGCTGCCCGGGAACAGGGATAACAGATAAACCGATTTGCCTTTATCTGCGCCCAATTTGAGAGTCGCATATTTAACCAGGGGGCGCATTGCTGGAGACAGATCGAACTCGGCATAGTATTGCCGGATCAAGGAGATGATTTCCCAATGCGCTGACGTCAATGCGATGCCTTCCTGCTCGGCAATTTGCCGGGCAACATCAGGGTTCCAATCTTCCAAGTTCTCCAGATAGCCTTCGGCGTCGGTGGTGTAGCCGGTCACGTCAGCTCCAGGTTTGCACTGGGTGATGCTGACAGGTCAATTGCACCAAGCCGTCATAATCGATGGGCTGAATCCATTCAGGGCTCTCAACTCCTCGTGCCTGCACATGTTCAATCAGCGCAAACACGCTCAGCTCCGAAAAAGTGGCTGGCTCCATTTGGGTCGCATACACGGCGTCTGTAAGTAACACAATGACATCACCGGCATGAGCAACGGCCAAACATTCTCTCAATGAGAAGCTCTGATAGGGCGAGGCTGACTCTATGTGCAACA
>JAEZGT010000156.1 GCA_023416875.1 Pseudomonadota bacterium | reverse complement strand
GTGCAGAAGAACGCGAGCACGCCGGTCATTGCCAGCATCAGCGCCGCCAAACGATCCAGCTGCAGCACTATGCCAAAAGGTGGCGCCCAGTTACCCAAGGCGTAAAGAGAAATGGCGCCGCTGGAGGCAAGCTTCAGCAGATACAGTTCGACGCAGAGCAACAACGCCAAGCTGGCCAAACTGACGACACGGGCGCGGCGCATGCCCATGCGCGCGCCGATCAACAGACTCAGTGCTGTCAGCAGGGGAAGCAAAATCGGGGCGATGATCCAATGATTCACGAGGAGCTGCCCTCCCCCTGGCCATCCACATGATCGTTGCCGAGTTCAGCGCGGGCGCGCAGGGAAAGCACCAGCAGGAAGGCGGTCATGGCAAAGCCGATAACGATGGCGGTGAGCACCAGGGCTTGGGGCAGCGGATCCGGATAGGTTTCACCGCTGCCGATCACGGCGGGATTGCTGGAGGCGAGTCGTCCCATGACGAAGATAAACAGATTCACCGCGTAGGACAGCAGCGTAAGGCCGAGAATGACGGGAAAGGTGCGCGCCCGCAGGGTCAGATACACCCCGCAGCTGGTCATGACGGCGATCACGATGGCGATCAGAGCTTCCATCAGCCGGCCTCCTTCACAGATGGCATCTGCTTGCGGCCAGGCTGAGTGAGCAGGCCGAGCTGCGCCAGGATCAGCAGAGTCGCGCCCACCACCGTGATGTACACACCCAGGTCAAACACCATGGCAGAGGCGAGTTCAAACTCGCCCACCACCGGCCAGTGGATATGAGCAAACGTCGAGGTGAGAAACGGATAACCCCAGAAGAAACTGCCCAGCCCTGTCATAGCCGCAATCACAACGCCGAGCGCCGCCATACTGCGGTAATCCCAACCCAGGCGCTGTTGCATCCACACCACGCCGCTGGATACATACTGCAGAATCAGCGCGACGCTGGTGATCAAGCCGGCGATAAACCCGCCGCCCGGCAGATTGTGCCCGCGCATAAAGATATAGGCGGATACCAGCAGCGCCAGCGGCAACAAAATACGCGCGAGCACCGCCAGAATCGGCGGATACGTATCCCGCGCCCAGCGGCGCCCTTGTTGGTCAGAGTCTGGCAAAGGCAATTTGAGCGTACGCAACATGGCGTATATGCCCACAGCAGCAATGGCGAGTACAGTGATTTCGCCCAGAGTGTCGAAACCGCGAAAATCCACCAGGATCACATTCACCACGTTAGTGCCACCGCCGCCGCTGACGCTGTTGGCAATGAAATAATCGGCGATGGTGCTGTAGGGGCGGGTGAGCACCGCCCAGACAATTAACCCGACGCCGATTCCGGCGACCGCCGCCATGGCGATGTCGCGAGAGACACGCCAGGGGCGCGACTCATTCGGCGTAACCTGCGGCAGAAAATACAGCGCGAGCATCATCAATACGATGGTCACCACTTCAACAGACAATTGGGTGAGCGCAAGATCGGGAGCTGAAAAACGCACAAAGATCAACGCCACGATCAGCCCCACCACACTGAGCAGCAACAGCGCTGCCAAACGATTGTGATGAATCAATACGGTGCCGACAGCGGCGACCACCAGAATGATCGCAGCCAGCACACTTACGCCATCCACCGGCGTCAGTGGTAAAGGTCCGGTGAGATCTGCAAGCGGCCAGAGTCCGGCACCGCCGGCGATCAGCACAGAAATAATCAAGAGCGCCATATAACGCTGCAGCGAACCGTTCTCCAATGCATCGGTCAACCAGCGAGACCCGCGCACCCCCCGCTGCACTCGCGCTTCGAATACCAATTTTTCGTCCAGATGAAAATTGCGGTCATAAAACGCGAACAAACCTTTACGCTGGCTGTACAACAACAAGCCGCCAGTCAGGGCTATAAAGCTCATCAGCAGCGGCAAATTAAAACCGTGCCAGAGCGCGACTTCATACTCCTGCAATTCGCCACCGACCACTGCAGCGGAAGCTGCATTAATTAATGGTGCCACAGTGAGATTCGGCATCATGCCTACCAGCAGGCACAGCACCACCAGAATTTCCACCGGCACTTTCATATAACGCGGTGGTTCGTGGGGAGGGAATTTCGGCAGATCGATGGGTTCGCCATTAAAAAACACGTCGTGAATAAATCGCCAGGAATAGGCAACAGCGAAAATACCCGCCACGGTCGCGAGCACTGGCACCAGCCAGCCAAAAAAACCGACCGAATGCAGATGCAGCGTCTCATTGAAAAACATTTCTTTGCTGAGAAAACCGTTGAGCAGCGGCACACCCGCCATAGAGGCCGCGGCCACCATGGCGAGCAATGCAGTGTGCGGCATGTATTTCCAGAGACCATTAATTTTGCGCATATCCCGCGAGCCGGTCTCGTGATCGATAATGCCCGCCGCCATAAATAACGACGCTTTGAAAGTCGCATGGTTGATCACATGAAAAACCGCTGCCGTGGCAGCCAGTTTAGTACCGAGTCCCAATAACAGTGTGATGAGCCCCAGATGGCTGATGGTCGAGTATGCCAGCAGGCCTTTTAAATCGTGTTTCAGCATGGCGATATAAGCCGCGTACACCAGCGTGGTAAGGCCGACGGAGGTCACGATAAAAAACCACATTTCAGTGCCGGCGATAGCCGGATACAGGCGCGCCAGAAGAAAAACTCCCGCCTTCACCATGGTCGCGGAATGCAGATAGGCCGACACAGGAGTGGGTGCCGCCATGGCGTGTGGCAGCCAGAAATGAAAAGGAAATTGTGCGGATTTGGTAAAAGCGCCGAGCAGAATCAGCAGCAGCGCAATTGGATACAGCGAGTGCGCGCGAATCAGATTGCCGGCCGCGAGAATCTCGCCAATATTGAAACTGCCCACCATATGACCGAGCAAAAGCGCTCCGCCCAACAGCGCCAAACCACCGGCGCCGGTAATCGCCAATGCCATGCGCGCACCTTTGCGCGCGTCACTGCGATGTGACCAAAAGCCAATTAATAAAAAAGAACTGAGGCTGGTGAGCTCCCAAAACACCACCAGCAACAAAATATTGTCGGCCAATACTATGCCGAGCATAGCCATCATAAATAACTGCAAAATCGCGAAGAGCTTGCCCAGAGAATCTTTTTCAGAGAGGTAATAGCGGGCGTAAAGAATGACCAGCAATCCAATACCGGAAATCAGCAAACCGAACATCATGCCCAGACCATCCAGACGCAGGCTCAGGTCGAGACCAATTTCCGGCAGCCAGGGCAAATGAAATTGCAATAGTGACCCGGCCAAAACGGCCGGCAGGTGGTACAGCAAAATAGCGAGGACTGTGAGAGGAGCAAGCGCGGCGGCGGCGGTACATCGGTTGCGTCCCAACCGCTCCGTCAGCAGCGGCAGAACAGTGCCTGCAAGAGGCAACACGATCATCAACAACAATGTCATACCAGATCCTGTGATTTCCAACTTTACGTTGGGCAATGTTTTTGCGGATGCAAACCTGCAAAACATTTTATTTTCGGCTGGTGTAAAAGACTGCCGTTAAAAATCGGCGGAATTTCACTTGCAAATGGCAGTGGGCATTTATACACCGGGCTGTCACTGAGCGCCAGTAAAACAGGCTGTCATGACACAGCTAGTGAGCCCGCCATTTCGCGAATCCGGCCAGGTTGAATCAGTGGACTATGGCAAATGCGGGCTTTGGGTTACATTACCCGCGATATTTGCCGGAGGCGACGTGCATGATCTCTTTTCACCAGCCGGCCAGCGCCGATGCGCTGGGCTTGCTCGACGCTGCCAATCTTCCGACGGCTGATTTGACCGAAGCCCACTTCAATTATTTCTGGGCAGCCGCTGATGGTCGCAAACCCCTGGGGCTGGTTGGTTTGGAGCCCTTCGCGCCATTTGGTTTATTGCGTTCACTGGTGGTGTCCCCCGAATGGCGCAATCAAGGCATTGGCACCCATCTGGTGCGACATGCCGAAAATATGGCACGCCAGCTCGATATCACCGAACTTTATTTATTTACGGCAACCGCGCAGGAATTTTTCGAAAAATTCGATTTTCATCCAGTGCCGCGCAGAAGTGCGCCAGAGGCCATTCGGCACACGCGGGAATTTCGCGAGTTGTGTCCAGCGAACTCACTAATGATGAAGAAATCTTTGCTGAAATCTTGAAAAAAACCTGCGCCTATCCGGCGCAGGTTTTTCACCATCAACGAATGACGAGATAGAAGGTTCCGCGGCCGCGCTGGATATGCAGCAAAATGGAATCTTTGCTACGCGCTGCCGCTTTATTGAAGTCCGCCAAATTATTTACGCGCTGGCGATTTGCTCCGATGATCACGTCGCCGGCCTGCAGTCCGCTCGCTGCTGCAGCCGAGCGCGGATTGATGCGCGCGACCACCACACCTGAGCCATCGCGATTATTTTCAAATTCCGCACCTTCGAGCAGCGGGGCCACCGCCGATTTGCCACCGACAGTTCCGGCAAAACCGGTGTCGGGGCTGCCGACTTTACTGCGCACGGTTTTTTCTTTGCCGTCGCGAATAATGGTGAGCTTCACCTCGTCGCCAATTTTGCGCACACCTATGGCATTGCGCAGTGCGCCGGCAGACAACGTGGGCCTACCATCCACTGCAATGACCACATCACCCGGTTTCAAACCGGCTTTCTCCGCTTCTGATTTTTCTGCAACGCCAGTAACCAACACACCCAGCTGACCGTTTTTCAAGCCGAACGCCTCCTGCAACTCCGGTGTGACATCCTGAATACTTACGCCAATTTGGCCGCGTTTGACTTCGCCATGCTCAACGATCTGGTCGATGCTGGCGCGCGCCATATTGATGGGAATCGCAAAACCGATTCCCACATTGCCTCCCGCCGGAGCGATGATCGCAGTGTTGATCCCGATTAATTCACCGCGCAAATTGACTAATGCGCCCCCGGAATTACCTGGGTTAATGGACGCATCTGTCTGAATAAAATCTTCATAACCCTCAATGCCAAGACCGGTTCGCCCGAGGGCGCTCACCACGCCGGTGGTAACGGTTTGTCCCAAACCGAAGGGATTGCCGATCGCCACCACAAAATCGCCCACCTGCAAATGATCGGAATTGCTCATGGACAATTGTGTAAGGTTAGTGGCCTCAATTTTTAGCACCGCGATATCCACTTCTGGATCGGAACCGACCAATTCCGCAGCGAAACTGCGGCCGTCGTTAAGCACTACCTGAATCTCATCTGCACCTCTAATGACGTGGTGGTTGGTGACCACCAAACCGCCCCCCGCATCTACGATCACTCCGGAACCGGCACTTCGCTGGCGCTGCTGCGGCCCCTGGCGCTGCTCCGGAATATCAAAGAAATGGCGGAAAAAAGGGTCGTTTAAAAGGGGGTTATTGGCTTCGCGTTTGGTAAAAGTGGCGATATTGACCACGGCGGGATTGACGCTTTTCAGCATTGGCGCCAGGGAAGGCAGCGCATTGCCGCTGGCGTCCACATTGGGCAGAGCCGCAAATACAGGGGCTGCAAACAGCAAGCTCATACTCAGAGTCAACACAGCTGGGAATTTCATTCAGTATCCCTCGACAGAAATCAGGAAAAGGCAAAATGGGGCTCAGCGAGACATTTTCAATGTGTTTCGTCAGCGCAGTTAAAGATACGTTTTGCCAGCTGAAGTTCCGCCCGACACACGAAACGCAGCGCAACTTAGGCAATAGCAAGGATGATTCCTGGGGAAGAGAAGAACCTTCCGCGATTGCGGAAGGTTCTGAAGGACTATCTGGATTAAAAACAATCAGGACTGACGCAGCTCCTGAATTTTGGCCAGCGCGTTGTATTGGGATTTGGACAGTTTGAAGGTGTGGTCAACATCGCTCCGGCGAATGTAGTACTCATCATTTTTGCTGAGCAATTGGTAATCGAACTCGCCTTCACTGGTGGTCACCTTCCACTGAATTTTCAGCAACTGACTGTCACCTTGATTGTTCGCATCACTAGTGGTGGGCGCATCCAGCTCCGCCTGATCCGTGGCCAGCCCCAACACCGCCAGCTCAGACAATGCTTTGGCAAATGCGGAGCCATCGAAGCCGGTCTGCGACTTCGCCTCGGCGTCATTGGCTGCTGATGCCTCCTCAGAATCCGCTGACGCCTCTGCAGCTACTACTTCCGGTTTTGCTGGCCATTGCCCGGAGATTTTTTCCACCCGCTGATCGCCAAACTGCAATGCAGTGATATCACCTTTCGGTTGCAGCAACCGATTATCCATCCAACTGTCGTTCTCCACCGGCAGCGAAAACTCATCCATTTTCACGGAATAAATTTCGCTGGCGTTGGGTTTGCGCACATGCGCGTGACGGAAACTCGGTGAGGTTCCCAAGATCAGCGAACCCACCTCTTTGCCACCTTGATGCACGTGGATTTTGCGGCGGAATTTTTCGTCGGTAACTTCGAAACGTTTGGCCGCCTCGGAACTGGTG
>JAEZGT010000123.1 GCA_023416875.1 Pseudomonadota bacterium | reverse complement strand
GTGCTGATTCAAATAACGGGGTCGCGAGAATCGCCAACGACAAATAATATCAACAGTTTAAAAGTCAATTACCCCGGTCATGCGCTGGCGTTGAAAGGCCGGTTCAACAACAATGGCGGAATTATTGCGCTTGATGCAACGAATCTCGATGGAACTCGCCTGTATTTCGATACCATCAATAAAAAACGCACGGGTGCGGTCGAAATGTCAACCGGTGAAAAGGCGGCCGAAATCATCGACATGGGGCAGTGGGTGAAGATTAGATACAACAACGGCGATTTTGAATCGTTCTGATTCAGGGTGGTTGTGCAACAAGGGGCTTCGGCCCCTTTGTTGTTACGGGGCCTTCGTTTTTGCTTATACTGTTCAACGGCGTTAGTTAACACCATTGAGATTCAGGTTCTATGATCAAGCGGATTTTAGCTGTTGCATATATAGGCATAGCTTGCCAGCCCGCCGCTGCGGCTGATGATTGGCGGGTTTTTACCCGGGCGGAGAGCTTCAATTACAGCGAGGCGAATCCTGTAACAGCATTTATTGATTTTTTGGTTGGGCCGGCGCCAAAGGATGGTGAGCTGGCGTTTTCGCGCAATGTAATCGAGAGCGGCGTCGGTTATAAAAATGTCGAGTTTTCCCTGATTCACCGTAATGACTACAACCTCTATTTCAGTCGCGGTGCGTCGGAGTTCGCTTACCTGAATAAGAATCGTAAAACCATTCCGTATGGCCATCGCTACGATGTTGATGTTTGGGCCAACCAATATCAGGTGACAGGGGCCAAATTCGGATTTACTTTGCCGATTGGCAAGACCGTTGATCTCCATTTGGCTTATTCCCACTTGTACGGGAGAGAATCGGTTTCGGGATATTTGGGTAAGGACCCCAACGGCGAGGGCGGCTACATATCGATGGTCGAGCGCCAGCAGGGCGGGACCACTGTGAAAGCGCTCGATGGCGATTTATACACCGATTATTACTTTACCGATGACCCTTTGTTTCGCAATCGCGTGGATGCCCCGGCCGGGCGGGGTTATGCGGTAGATCTGGGCTTCACTTGGAAACTTTCCGATCGGCTGACGCTGGATGTGATGGGGCTGGATCTGGCGGGTGAGCTGCGCTGGAAAAATATGCCGCATATTATCGCCGATGCTACTTCTGAGAACTTCCAGACGGACCCGGACGGCGTAGTCAGCGTGGTACCGAATTTCAGCGGTACTGAGACCTATGAGGATTTTACGCAGGATCTTACTAAACGTACCTCTATAGACCTGACCTATCTCTACAACCAATTCGTCTTCGGCTACAGCCACGATCGCATGTCGCGCTCCGAATTCAATCGGCTTTCTGCGGGATATTTGTGGGGAGAGAAACGCAATTGGGGGTTGCATTTGGCCGGGGATGTCACAACTTCTGCGGTGGAATTGCGTTTTGCTATGCCGGTCGGCGAGCTGTATTTCATTACCGATAATATGGATTTCGATAACGCCCACACTCTGGGTTTTGGCTGGAACCTCAATTTCCGTTTTTAATTTCCGCAAGCTGCGGCGCGATCAGGCAGTCCGCTGGTGCCAAAGGGTGATCGATTTTGAACGGGAGTTGTTGGCGGGCTTCTGTGCAGTACATTCGCAGATGCTCTTTCTCTTCCATAAGAAAACGCTGGATGGCGGATGCGAAGGCGGGTTCTTGAAGATAGTGAAAAGATTGGGTCAATACCGGCGTAAAACCCCGGGCGATTTTGTGTTCTCCCTGCGCACCGGGATCAAAACGCTGCAGTTTTTGCCTGATGGCGTATTCCACTCCCTGGTAGTAACAGCACTCGAAGTGCAGCGCATCGAACTCTTCCAAAGCTCCCCAATAGCGGCCGTACAGAGTGGTCGCATCCTTTAGATACAAAGCCGCCGCGTACCATTCATCATCGCGCCATGCCTGTGCCATGGCGATGTGCTGCGGCATGGCAGCACCGATTTGTTGAAAGAAGCTTTCGTTTAAGTAGCCATCGTGGCCGCTGCGTTTGAGGTAGGTGCTGCGGTAGAGTTGGTAAAAGTGCTGCCAGTCATTTTGGGTCAACTCCTCCCCCTCCACCATTCGCACCGTGAACCCTTGTTCCTCCACCCGCGCTCGTTCTTTGTTGACGTTTTTGCGTTTGCGCGAGCTGAAGGTCTGCAGAAAATCGGCAAAATCCGCATAGTTTTGGTTGAACCAGTGGTACTGGCAATCCAGCCGCTGCAGCAGATGTTCCGCAAACATGGGTGCATCCTGGGAGGATGGGAACAGGCTGTGGAAGCCGGAAAGGGATTTCTGTTCGACGATGTGCAAGGTCGCCGCAAGCAGCGCCTCTGCCACCTGCTGTTGCTGCGCTGGTGGTAGATCGGGATTCACTCCCAGCCGTGGGCCTGTTGCCGGTGTAAAGGGAATGGCGTTGATCAGTTTCGGATAGTACTCGTAGCCGGCCTGGTGATAGGCATTGGCCCAGCTCCAGTCGAATACATATTCCCCGTACGAATGGGTTTTAAGGTAAAGGGGCAGGGCGCCGAGCAGTTGGTCGCCGTCGCTGGCGATGCCGTGAAATGCTTGCCAGCCGGTGCGTGGGGTCGTGCAGCCGCTGTTTTCGAGGGCGGCGAGAAACTCGTGACGGACGAAGGGGTAATCGCCAGGCCAGAGCTGATTCCACACGTTTGGCGCTAAGTCTTTTAGCGACTGAATAAACTGGATTTGCATGGTGGCCTCGTCAGCGCGGGATAGCGCGATTGTAACGGGCGCAACCGGTGAAGGGGCGATTTATGGGGTGGTTGTTTCCTGGGAGGGATGCAAAGGCCCCACCATACTGGGTGGGAAGTGGCAGGAAAATTCGCTGCCTTTGCCCGGTTGACTGGCGATTTTCAGCTCGGCGTTGTGGCGCAGCAGGACGTGTTTGACGATGGCGAGCCCCAAGCCGGTACCACCGGAGGCAACCGAGCGGCTGGCGTCCACCCTGTAAAAGCGCTCGGTGATGCGCGGAATATGTTTGGGATCTATGCCAACGCCCTGATCGCGCACCCGCACTAGGGCGCCGCCGGCCTCGCGTTGATAGCGCACCTCCACCTGGCTGCCCGCAGGCGAGTAGTTAATGGCGTTCGCCACCAGATTGGTGATGGCGCTGCGCAGCTCGCGTTCGTTGCCGACCAGGGCGAGGTCGCGGTCGCCGCTGGCCACGAAACTATGCCCTCGTTCACCGCTCAGGCTGCGGGCGTCCGCGAGAATGCTGTCGATCAAAGGGGCGAGGGCGACTGGCGCTGCCGGCTCCAGTTGATCTGTTTCCAGTTTGGCGAGGGTGATCAGGTCGTTTATCAGCAGCGTCATACGCTGCGTCTGCTGCTCCATCTGCGCAACCATTTTTTGTCCCGGCGGGGGCAGCTGTGGGCTGTCCGCGAGAGTTTCCAGATAGCCGCGGATCACCGTTAGTGGGGTGCGCAGTTCGTGGGAGACGTTGGCGACGAAGTCCTTGCGCATCTCCTCGAGCTTGAACAGGCGGGTAATGTCGCGGGCCATCACCAAGCGCTCGCCTTCGCCATAGAGATGAATCTGAAATTCCAGGTGCTGGTCTTTCTGCCACAGGGTAAGTTGCAGTGGTGCCGCGTAGTTTTTTTCGTCGAAGTAGTGGATGAATTCGGGGTGGCGAATCAAGTTGGCGATCTTTTGGCCGCGGTCGGCATTGCGGAAGTCGAACAACCGCTCTGCGGCCTTGTTCCACCATTCCATATTGCCGCGCCGGTCGATCAGGACGACCGCATCGGTTAGAGCTGTGGTCATCTCCTGCACCCGCTTCACTACCGCCTGCAGACGTTGTTTTTCTTTCTCATGGCGTGCCAGCAGCCGTTGCACGTCGTAACTGAGGTCGGCCCAAAGACCGCGTAGCTCCTCTGTAGCCGTGCTGTCGCGACGAGTGCGATTGACCCATTTTTCCAGCCGGTAAATCTGCACGAACAACCAGCATAGATAGCCGGCGGAGCCGAGGGCGAAACCTGCAATGGCGCTGCCGGCGATGAGGCCCGCCAGGGTGCACACCGACACGGTTATGAGGCAGCACCAGACTTCCGCTTTGAATCCGCTGCGTAACATAGATTTCGCCCGGCTGGGGCCGCCTCAGGAGATCGATATTCAGTCGATGGTTTTATGGGAAAACCGGTAACCAGCACCGCGAACAGTCTGGATAAACCGATCGTGGCCATCAAGGGTCAACGCTTTGCGCAGGCGACGAATATGTACGTCCACGGTGCGTTCTTCAACATACACGTTGCCTCCCCAAACGTGGTCGAGCAACTGATTGCGGGAATAGACCCGCTCCTGGTGGGTGAGGAAAAACTCCAGCAGCCGGTATTCCGTCGGACCTATGGGCACGGGTTTCTCATTAATGGTGACTCTGTGACTGCTGGGATCGAGGCAGAGGTTGGCGACATGGATTGGCTCGCTGGGGGACAGGGAGTCCGAGCGCCGCAGTACCGCTTTCATGCGCGCCACCAGCTCCCGCGGAGAAAAAGGTTTGGTGATGTAATCATCGGCGCCGACCTCCAGACCCTGGACTTTGTTGTCCTCTTCGCCTTTGGCGGTCAGCATGATGATGGGGATCGCAGCGGTGAGTTCGTCGCGCTTGAGCCGACGCGCGAGTTCAATGCCGCTGGTGCCGGGCAGCATCCAATCCAACAGAACCAGATCGGGTTTTTTGTCGATGATGATGCTGTGGGCCTGTTGCGCGTCGGCGGCCTCCAGACAAGCGAATTCGGCTATTTCCAGAGCCACTCGCAACATGTCTCGGATCGGGGTTTCGTCATCGACGATCAGAATTGTCTTGTCAGCCATGGAGTGCTCGATGCAGGTTGATCGAAGCGGTATGGCCGCGGCCATATCCGAATTGCTGGCCATTTAATAAAGGAATTGTTGCGGTTTTATGACAGCTCGGGGTAGAGCGCGTAATGGCCGACAATCCCAATGAAAATCACGATTCCCACCCAGTTATTGTTTAAAAATGCTGCAAAACAAGCTTCGCGGTCACGGTCGCGAATCAGGTACTGCTGATAGGCAAACAGGCCAGCAGCTACACCAACGCCGAGGTAGTACACCCAGCTGAGTTCAAAGCGTTTGCCAACGAGCAGTAGGGTCAGCAGGGTGAGTACCTGCAGGGCGCCTGTCATTACACGATCCAAATCTCCGAACAGTACCGCAGTCGATTTAACGCCGATCTTGAGGTCATCCTCTCGGTCCACCATGGCGTAAAAAGTGTCGTAACACACTGTCCACAGGAGCGCGGCGGTAAACACCAGCCAGGCCGCCAGCGGCACTTCGCCGGACTGGGCGGCAAACGCCATGGGAATCGCCCAGGCGAAGGCGGCACCGAGCACCACCTGGGGCAGATGGGTATAACGCTTCATAAACGGATAGCAGATCGCCAGGGCGAGACCGGCAACAGACAGTTTGATGGTCAGGCCGTTAGTGAAGAGCACCAGAAGAAAGGAGAGGAAACACAGGCCCACAAACAGGCCGATGGCTTCCAGACCGCTGATGGCGCCAGTGGCAAGAGGGCGATCGCGGGTGCGGCGTACGTGGCCGTCAAAATCTCGGTCAGCGTAATCATTGATAACGCAGCCGGCGGAACGCATAAGAATGCAGCCGAGAATAAAAATGATCAGATTCTTGATATCCGGCGCCCCTTTGGCGGCCAGCCACAAACTCCAGAGGGCTGGCCACAACACCAGATAAATGCCGATGGGCCGGTTAAGGCGGGTCAGTTGGAGATAGTTGCCAATTATCGAAGCGCGGGTGCTGTTCATGGTGCGACTGAATAAAAAGTTGTCCGCAGCATACACGCTGAAACTCTGAATATGAAGGTTCGACGTCGTCCAAATAGTGGATCGGCCTGGATGTTGAGAAGGTCAAGGAGACGAACGAACGGCATAGCGAGACATAGGCGAAATTCGTTTGTTTTGGTGCCATTTTTCGTCAAAAACGGGGCGACAAAGGTAGGGCTGTCCGGCCCCATCACGTAAAAAAATGAGCATTGTTTAGCAAATTGGGGTAAGGTGCGCGGCCTGGAGCAGGCCAGCTCATGTCCGATTGCCCGGTATCCCGGCGTCCGATGTCACCCATTCAATTGCCGGCGTCCCACCTTTCTCGGCCCACCTGCATGGCCGGGCGCAGCCAAGCTGCGTTGCGGACGTTTGGCATCAGGAAACTACATATGCTGTTTGAAGATCTCGGCTTACGCGGAGAAATCCTCCGTGCCGTAGCCGAACAAGGTTATACCTCGCCCACTCCAATTCAGGCTCAAGCCATTCCCGCCGTTCTTCAGGGTGGCGACTTGCTTGCCGGCGCCCAAACGGGCACAGGCAAAACGGCAGGCTTCACGCTGCCACTGTTGGAAATGCTGTCGCGCAATCCGCGTCCGCGAGTGGATGGCAAAAAGCCCATCCGCGCTTTGATTCTCACCCCCACCCGCGAGCTTGCGGCCCAGGTACACGACAACGTGCGCGCCTACGGCAAGTATCTGCCCTTGCGCTCCCAGGTCATCTTTGGTGGCGTGGGCATCAACCCGCAGATCGCTCACCTGCGCGGCGGCGTGGACATTCTGGTTGCGACTCCTGGTCGTCTGCTGGACCTGATTAACCAGCGCGCTCTGTCGCTGAGTCATGTGGAAGTTCTGGTGCTAGACGAGGCCGACCGCATGCTCGATATGGGCTTTATCCACGACATTCGCAAAGTGCTGGCACTGTTGCCGGCGCAGCGGCAGAACCTGCTGTTCTCCGCTACCTTCTCTGCTGAAATCAAAGCTCTTGCCGATCGCCTGTTGCACAAACCGGTGCTCATCGAAGTGGCACGCCGCAACGCTGCGGCCGATACCATCACCCAGTTGGTGCATCCGGTGGATCGCAATCGCAAACGTGAATTGCTGTCGCATCTCATTGGAAGCGGCAATTGGCGCCAGGTTTTGGTTTTTACCCGAACGAAACACGGCGCCAATCGCTTGGTGGAGCAGTTGTTGCAGGATGGCATCTCCGCAGCGGCCATTCATGGCAACAAAAGCCAGGGTGCGCGCACCAAGGCGCTGGAAGACTTTAAACGCGGCGCTGTACGGGCCTTAGTGGCAACGGATATCGCCGCTCGTGGTATCGACATCGACCAATTGCCGCGAGTTGTAAATTACGAACTGCCCAATGTGCCCGAAGACTACGTTCACCGCATCGGCCGAACCGGCCGGGCGCAGAGTGAGGGTGTGGCAGTTTCTCTGGTATGCGTGGATGAGAACAAGTTTCTGCGTGATATTGAGCGGCTGATCAAACGCAATATCGAAAAAGTGGTTATCGAGGGGTTCGAGCCGGATCCGTCCATCCGACCGGAACCGATTCAGCTGCGCCAACCGCGCGGTCCGGCAGCTCCGGGTGCCAACAAACCGCGCCATGGCCATGCGCCCTCGGGGCAGAAACGCCAGGACGGCGGTCGAGGTCGCAGTGGCAATGGCCAAAAGGCTGCACATCATCGCAATGACGGCAGCCAGCCGCCCCGCGCCAATCGCAATGGTCAGCACCGTCATGGCGGCGCGGCGCGCGGTTCCGCCGGTCGAGGCTGACGCTCACATTTTTCTGCCGCCGGCTGCAGGGGTTTACCTTCCCCCGGCGGATTGTTCTAATGGGCCACCTCAAGGCCCCTTCGTCACAGACTATTTTGTAAGGAGTTTTTTATGCGTAAACCAGAACTCGTTAAAGCCGTAGCCGAAATCGCCGACCTTTCCGAGCGTCAGGCTGATGCGGTGTTGGCGGCGGTCCTGGAGCAGATCACCAATGCACTTAGCAAAGGGGATTCGGTCAATCTGGTGGGCTTTGGTTCTTTTTCTGTGAAATCCCGCGCCGCCCGCCAGGGTCGCAATCCCAAAAACGGCGAGCCCATCCAGATCCCCGCCAGCAACACTCCGGTCTTCAAAGCCGGCAAAGCTCTCAAAGACGCTCTGATCTGATCTAACTTCCCCAGTAACCCACCGTGAAGCTGCACTGGCAAATCCTTATCGCGATCCTGCTGGCAGTGGGGGTGGGTGCATTCGTTGAACCCCATCACGGGATAGGCTCGCTCACTTTTATCGGCCTGTTTGATTTTCTCGGCACCCTCTTTCTCAATGCATTGAAAATGATCGTGGTGCCGCTGATCGCCTCGTCGATTATTTGCGGGGTGGCGACTGCGGGCGCGGGGGAAAATCTGGGCCGCATGGGTGCCAAGACCATCGGTCTTTATCTGATCTCGACGCTGTTCGCGATCCTCATGGGATTGTTTCTGGTCAACCTTACCCAGCCCGGGATAATTGACGGAAAGCCGGCGGGAGATCAGCTCAATCTGACATCCCCTGATCAATTGCAGGCCGGCCTCAGCAAAATTGAAGGGCGCGGCGCTGGCGATGTTGCCGATATATTTTTGCGCATGGTGCCGACCAATGTGGTGGAGGCCGCCGCCACCGACGATATGCTTGGGCTGATCGTGTTTGCGCTTTTGTTCGGCATTTTTATGTTGCGCATCAGCCCGCAGCACGCGGAGACGTTGAAGTCGTTTTGGCAGGGCGTTTTTGAAGTGATGATGGCCATTACCCTTTTTGTGATGCGCTTTGCGCCGCTCGGGGTTTTTGGCTTGGTCGCCAAAACAATTACAACAACTGGATTTGCTGCATTTGCACCTCTGGCGGTTTTCTTCTTTACCGTCGCCGCTGCGCTGTTGCTGCATACCTTCGTTACCCTGGCGCTGATGTTGAGGCTGCTTGCGGGGGTCAATCCTTTCTGGCACTACCGCGCCATGGTGCCGGCCATGCTCACCGCGTTTTCCACCGCCAGCTCGTCGGCTACGCTCCCGGTCACCATCAAATGCTTGGAGAAAAATGTCGGCGTTTCCAATCGAACTTCGTCTTTTGTGCTGCCACTGGGCGCCACCATCAATATGGACGGCACTGCGCTCTATGAATGCGCCGCCGCACTTTTCATCGCCCAGGCTTACGGCCTCGATCTGAGTTTCGCGCAGCAGTTTCTAGTAGTGGTCCTTGCGCTACTCACCTCCATCGGCGTCGCCGGCATCCCCGCCGCCAGCCTCGTCGCCATCAGCGTCATCCTCACCGCCATCGGCCTCCCCCTCGAAGGCATAGGGCTCCTCCTGGTCACCGACCGAATCCTCGACATGATGCGCACCGCCGTGAACGTGTTCAGCGACACCTGCTGTGCCGTGATTGTGGCGAGCACGGAAGGGGAGACGGGGTTGTATGGTGAGGCGCGCAGCGTCAACGGTGCCTGACGTTTGTAGCTGAGACAATCGAGCTGTGCGGCAAACGGATGTTCTGCGTCATCCAGTCCCCGTCCACTAGGCATCTTGTTTTGTTTTTTGAGGAGTTAGTTCGCGCTAATGGGTCCTCCTCTGTGTGCGTGAGCTTGGCGGGTTTGTGAGCTAATGCGTTTTCTCTATGTGACAAGCCGTTTGGATCGACCTGACCGACATTTTTTCTAGATGGCGAAGACTTCGATGGTAGCGAGCGGAGAAATGCTTACATAGATTTAGGATCTAAACGCTTGGCATTTTGGTTGGGAGGGCAGTAATGTCGTCTGCAACCTGAGGGGTTGTCCTTTCATGTCGTATGTACGAATTTCATTGCAGGAAAAGTATTTTAAGGAGCCAAAAAATGCTTTCTGATCAGGAAAAAGCAGAGCTAAGACAACAAATAAAGGCAAATCAGCATGAGATCTTTGTTGTGTCATTTGAGGAGATGAATGCGATAGTGCGCTCATCCCCCAAAGCTCATTTGCCCGGTTTTCAAGATGCTTGGAAAAAGCTCAAAGCTAAAGCAGAGTTAGGGGCGGGCTATTACGCTTCAGCGGATGATATAAGAACGCTCAGCAAGCTGGTGGGAGATTTAGGCGACTATTCGGCAAAAGCCTACGTTAAACCTACGGCGGTAAACCGCACATTATTTTAAAGGGATCTCCTGGATTAAGACGAGTGCTGACAGGGACCAAATATGGAATCAGCAACCCCAAGGTGATTGCGATGGGGCTGGGAAAAGCTGGCGCGGTACACGCTGCCAAGTCTGGCGGAGTACTTTCGATCATCTTACTTTCCAGTTACCGCGTCGCGGATTATTTCCTAACGGATGAAGCAACTTTAAGTCAGTTAATAGGGTCGCTGGCAACGGACGTGGTTAAGGTGGGTATTACTACTGGTGCGTCAATCGTGGCTGCTTCTGCTGTGGTTGGAATGGGATTTACCTTGGCGATAGGACCAATCGCTGCGGTGGTTATAGTGGGGATCGGTGTTTCCGTCGCACTGGGTGCTCTAGATGAGCATTATGGTATTACCGATAAAGTAATCGCTGGCTTGGATAGTATCGGAGAAGATATTTCGGATCGAATTGCTGGTGTAAAGCAGGATTTAATTAAAAAGGCCGGGCAGGCTGCTGGTTCCGTGCTGGATTACGCGGTCGATTCAGCGAGGGCCATTTTGATCGATGTAGCAAAACATAGCTTGGATAAGTTTTTTTCAGGAAGGCCGGAGCTCAAATGATGACGGAGAGCGCCGCCCCATCGCTGCAAACTAAAATTATTAGTCTGGCTTTTTTTGTGGTTCTGGCCACCGGATCTTTGCTTTGGTTTGGGATAAGTTTTGTTGGCCTATATCACCAGATCCATTTTCATGAAGCGATAG
>JAEZGT010000117.1 GCA_023416875.1 Pseudomonadota bacterium | reverse complement strand
ACCCGACTGCGATCAGGTATTAAATGCCGGCGGCAAATTGGTATTGCCAGGATTCGTCAATCCGCACTGGCATGAAAGTCTGGCGGCACCCAACGACGAACAACCGGACGATTCGCATCTGTCCCTCACCCCCTACGCACAAGGCGGCAATATTGCAGCGCTGGGCGCCATGTTCGGGTTTATTGCTGGGGTGGGCAAACGCCTGACTGCGGATGAAGCCGTGGCGATTGCGCGCTGGAGTTTGTGGACCCAACTGCGCTCCGGCACCACCGCGCTGGGCGATGTGGGTTCCGCCAATACCGCTGACGGATTGGCGCAAGCGGCGTTGGATCTGGGCATGCGCATCCGTGTCAGCCGCTGGGGCTCGGACATCATGCTGCCCGACGGCGCCACCAGTTATAAAATAATCGCCGACACCCAGGAGCAAATCGACGACTGGGAAGCGCTGATGGACCGCTGGAGTAATCACGCCTCCGGTTTAATTGGCGGTATGCCGTCGGTGATGGGCGCCTTCGGCAGCTCCGACGAGCAGCTGATCGCCATGGGCGACATAGCGGCGCGTTACCAATCCCCCTACGCTACCCATCTGGCGCCCCTGCGCAATGAAGCGGCGGCGGTCAAAGCGGTATTTGGCCGCACGGCCATCGAGCGCTTTGATGCTCTCGGCCTGCTGACCAATCGGCTGATCGCCGTGCACACCAACCACGCCACCGAGGCGGAATACCAGCGCCTGCTGGAAACCGGCGTGCATATCTGCCACTCCCCCGCCCACTACGGCATGTTGGGCGAGAGCAGCACCAGCGAAACCCGCCAGATCGCCCGCTTTTTGCGCGATGGCGCGCCGGTTTCCTGCAGCACCGATGGCGGCATCACCTATATCGGCGGTATGCCGGAAGCCATGCGCGCCGCGCATCTCGGTCACAACGAGGCCACCAACGACAACACCACCTGCCCGCCCACCACCGCGCTGCTCACCGCCACCCGCAATGGCGCAAACGCCCTGGGCTGGGGCGACAAAATCGGCTCCATCGAACCGGACAAGCAGGCCGACTTGGTACTGGTGGATATGGACGACTGGCGCTATCGCGGCAGCAATCATCCGCTGCGCACCTTCCTGGTCAGCGGCGGCAGCCGGGATGTAAATACCGTAATGGTGGCCGGCGAAATGGTGGTGCGCGACGGCCGCAGCACCCGCTTCGACGAAACGGAACTCTTCGACGATTACCAAAAAGCCGCGCAATCGGTGCGCGCGCGCATCCGGCCTTAGGAGATCCTATGAGTTCGCAATCCCACCGGGCCCGCAATATCACGCTTCTGCTCACCAGCACTATGACGGTGATGGCGGGAGCCACTATCGCCCCCGCTCTGCCGGCAATGGAAAAAGCGTTTGCTTCCGTCGCTCACGCGGAATTTCTGGTGAAGATGGTACTGGCAGTGCCGGGTTTGATGATCGCCATAGGCGCCCCCTTGGTGGGATTGCTGCTGGATCGGTGGCAAAAGAAAAAGCTGCTGGTCGGCGCTGTTATCGCCTATGGCATTAGCGGCGTTGCCGGTTGTTTCCTGGAGGGTTCTCTCTACGGTCTGTTAATCAGCCGGATTTTGCTCGGACTGGCGGTGGCAGGTGTGATGGTGACCTGCACAACTTTGGTGGCGGATTATTTTCAGGGACTGGAGCGCAGCCGCTATATGGGCCTGATGGCGGCGTTTGGCGGTTTTGGCGGCGTGGCGTTTGTCGCCCTCGGCGGCGTGCTGGCGGAATGGCATTGGACTGCGCCTTTCGCTCTTTATGGTCTCGCGTTTTTTGTGCTGCCCGCCCTGCTGCTGTTTATCCATGAACCGCGCATGCATGCGCTTCAGGGAAATACGCCTTCATCTGACTTTCCTTCCCCGGGAAAATTGACTCTGCTGTGCTACGCATTAGCGGTGGTGGAATTATTGCTGCTGTATATGGTGCCGGTGCATCTGCCTTTTTACGCGCCTGAACTAGGTATTCATAGTGGCGTCCAGGCGGGTATGGCCATCGCCTTAATGTTATTGGTGATGTCCACCACCTCCATGCTGTATCACCGCGTTCAAGCTAAATTGAGTTTTCCCCTATTGCACAGTGTGGGTTTGTTGCTGCTGGCCCTGGGTTACGGAATTCTGGGTAGCGTAAACAACGCGTTCGCAGCTCTGCTCGCTCTCGCCATCAGCGGTGTCGGCCTCGGATTGATGCGCCCGAACGTGGTGGTCTGGTTATTGTCGGTAACCCCGCCAGCGCAGCGCGGGCGCGTGATGGGCGGGCTGACCACCTGTTTTTTTGTCGGGCAATTTATTTGTCCGCTGCTCACCCAACCCATCGTGCAAAACGCCGGCTACGCCAATCTTTTTCAATGGACTGGCATTTTGGTGCTGAGCATCACCGCAATTACGCTCACAGGGCGTTATGTTTACCAACTGTTTTATCGGGCCGAGCCCTTTACGAGGTAATGAATGGAACGCGCTAAGTTTTTGCTGAGTTTCCTGTTGTTGCTGTTGATAAACGCAGCGCACGCGGAAAAAAGCACACAGACAATCACCGATATTCTCGGCCGCGATGTCACGGTGGCTAAAACCATCAACGGCATTATTTTAGGTGAGAGTCGATTTATCCCTGCGCTCGGCATAATCGTGGAAGATGCCGCGATCAGTCGCATCAAAGGCATGCAGGCGGATCTGAAACAATACGATCCGGCAACCTGGGCGGTATACGCTCAGCGCTTTCCCGCCATCGAAAAAATCCCCTTGGTGGGCAAAGGCGAAGCGTCGAGTTTCAGCGTGGAGAAAACCATCAGTCTGATGCCGGATGTGGCGATTTTCGGCATCAGCGGCCACGGGCCGTCTCCCCATGACAAAGAAATGCTGAACCAGTTAGAAGCTGCGGGAATTCCAGTAATTTTTATCGATTTTCGCGAAGCGCCGCTGGAACACACTCAACAAAGCGTGCACATTCTCGGCCAGTTGTTCGGCAATGAAAAAGCCGCACAGGCCTTCGGCGAGCGCTACGAACAAATTCTGAACCTGGTGCGCGAGCGCGTTAAAACCATCCCTGTGGAAAAACGTCCCTCGGTGTTTCTGCACAGCAAAGTGGGGCTATTTCCCGAGTGTTGCGAAACTATGGGCGCGACCATGCTGGGCACTCTGCTGACCAGCGCGGGCGGTCGCCATATAGGTGCGGAGTTGATTCCAGGAAATGTGGGCAATGTAAATATCGAACACCTGCTGACGCATCAGCCGGATAAATACCTCGCCACTGCCATCGGCTCGGCAAAACAAAATGGCGCCGCCAGTCCGTTTGTAATGCTGGGACCGGACGTCAGTGAAAATCAGGCCCGCGACTCGCTCAAACGCGCCGCCAATTCCATGGCGGTGCGCAATCTCAGCGCCGTGCAGGAAGGCAAGATGTTCGGCGTATGGCACCACTTTTATAACTCGCCGTTTAATGTCACCGCCCTCGCCGCGCTGGCGGCGTGGTTGCATCCCTGGCTGTTATACACAACTCCCAGCCCACGCG
>JAEZGT010000298.1 GCA_023416875.1 Pseudomonadota bacterium | reverse complement strand
GTCGCCATTTGTCCTGATCAGGCGGAGGACGTGAGCACCTTGATGCGTTTTGCCGATGTTGCCATGTACCGTGCCAAGACCTGCTTGCAGGGTGTTGCCGTTTATGATTCCGCCTTTGATCCGCATTCGCCCAAGCGGCTGGAATTGATGGGCGCTCTCGGCCGGGCGATCCGGGAGAACCAGCTGATTCTCCACTTTCAACCGAAAATATGCCTGAGTTCCAATCGAGTCTATGGTTTTGAAGCGCTACTACGCTGGAATCATCCTGAGCTTGGTTTTATCCCTCCAAATGATTTTGTGCCTATAGCGGAGCACTCCAATCTGATCTACCCGCTGACCCTTTGGGTATTGGAGAACGGCATTCGCCACTGCAAACACTGGCTGGAGCAGGGCTTCCATATCAGCATGGCCATGAACCTATCTGCGCGTAATTTGCTGGACGACCGCATAGTACTGGACCTTAAGCGTCTGCTGCGGGAATACGATCTTCCGGGCCATCTAGTGGAGTTGGAAATTACCGAAAGCACCATCATGGCCGATCCGACCAGGGCAGAGGCCGCGCTGGCGCGCATCAATCGCCTAGGGGTGCGCCTGTCGGTGGATGATTTTGGTACCGGCTATTCATCTCTTGCCTATCTCAAGCGTTTGCCGGTGCAGACGCTGAAAATCGACTCATCCTTTGTACGCTCGATGCTCAATGACGAGCAGGATGAAATCATTGTGAACTCCACTATCCATCTTGCCCACAACTTGGGGCTCAGAGTGGTCGCTGAGGGCGTGGAGACCCCGGCGGTATATCAGAAACTGGTGGATCTTGGGTGTGATGAAGCGCAGGGGTTCTATATGGGGCGACCCCTGCCGGCGCCCGAGGCCGAGCGCTGGCTTAAAGAGTCTATGTGGGGGCTGTATCAGCCGTAGGGTTAACCGACCTAATTCAAGCGGCTGCTTTCGCGCATTTTACGCACATCGAGAAGGCGTTGATCAATTCTCGCCCGCGCTTGGAAATCCTTTTCATCGATCAGTTTGAGCGCATTGCGCAGCTGGATTTCCGCTTTGTCATAAATCCCTTTCAACAGAAAATATTCTGCCCGCGCCCGGTGAACATCGAGAATATGTCCGGAGAGCCCGTGCACTTCCGCCAGTAAATACCAGACATAGGCATTGTTGGGATGGCGTTTAACGTGCTCCATCAATAGTGCCTCGCACTGGGGATAGCGCCCGGCTTCCATCAGAATTTCCGCCAGTCTCACATTCAATGGATGATTGGTGGGCTGATGCGCCAACCCCGCGCGCAATATGTCGATGGCTTGGGCCCAGTTTTGCGCTTTTGCCGCGATATCCGCCTCGGCCACAGTGAGAATGGCCTGGTTGCTCGTCATGCCTTTGAGTGTCTGCAGTGCTTGTCGCGCCCCGACGAGATCGCCGCTGCGGGTGCGGGCCAGCACCACTCCGTAATGGGCGCTCAGCGGCGACATGGTTTGATAGCGGTCGATCTCCTCTTCAAAGCGCTTGGTGGCTCTGGCGGAATTGTTCTCGAAATGCAGCATGATGCGGGCGCGCAGCAGCTGATATTCCTCATCCGCCACCAGTTGCCGTTGAGGGAACTTTTGCGCCCGGCTGGCTGAGTCAGCGATACGGCTTTCGGTGATGGGGGGGGTGAGCAGGAACTCAGGAATCTTGGTGCGGTAGCGGGTGGATTTAAGCATCTGCTCGAACATCCCGGTCATGGCGTGGGGATCAAATCCGGCTTGCACCAGTGTCTGCATGCCGATTCGGTCAGCTTCGGTTTCCATATCTCGGCTGAAACGCAGGGATGAGTCGATAGCCGCTGCCTGAATGGCGGGGATGGCCGCTATGCCCGCATCGCTGTTGCCAGCGGCAACTACCATAATACTGGCGAGCAGGGCGGCGAGCCCGATGGTAGAACTGGTTTTCTGCTGCTGCAGGCGTCGCGCATAGTGGCGTTGGCTAAGGTGCGCCAGCTCGTGAGCCAGGATGGACGCAAGCTGATGCTCGTTCTGAGCTGTAAGAAAGGTTCCGGTATTCACACCGACTATGCCACCGGGAGCTGCAAAGGCGTTTAATGCCGGGCTGTCGAGAACAATCAACTCCAAGCGTTGATCATGGATATCACTGTAGGTCGAGATTTTCTGCAGCAGCTGCGCGAGATACGCTTCGACGAATGGGTCGTGCGAGGTTGGCAGCGCAGCACGATAGACGCGGATCAGCTCCTGGCCGAGGGCGTATTCTTCGGAAGGAGAAATCAAACCCGCGCTATTTTCGCCGAGCGAGGGCAATTGCAGCTCGGAAGTGGAGGCCGAAATACTGGCGGTGTGCAAGCTGAATAACAAAATCACGTAGAAAAAAAATTGCCGCCGAACCACAATGCCTGACCTATTTATTATGCGCCTGAAGGGCCGTTACTGGATTTCCGCTGCCGGACGATGGACGGCCCGAGCCGCCACTAATGTAGCCAGCTACTGCCTGGAAGGATAGAGATCCGTAAAAATAGATCTCAGGCAGTTCAGCGAAGCGTCGACGGCTCAGACATTTCTGCACCAGAGAGATTCCATGACTTCCGATCCCCACTCTCCGCCGCTGGACCCAACTGATCTGGCGATTCAGCTCGAAGTTGATGCCACCGGCATGCGCTGCCCGCTGCCCTTGCTCAAGGCCAAACAGGCTCTCAATAGATTGAAATCCGGCGAAATCGTCAAAGTCAGTGCGACCGACGCAGGCTCTGTGCGGGACTTTCATGCGTTCGCAGAGCTCAGCGGTCATCGCATTCTTAATTTCACTGAAATAGACGGCCGCTACGAGTACATCTTGCGAAAGCAATAAGATGGAATGACTATTAGGTCGGCTGCGGCTAGAATGCCGCGGCAGTGAGCATCGCTGTAGGCCGCATGGCTGCTGCGGTGCAGCGAAACTCTTCGGTAGATAATCGGAAATGACCTGTGTAGAATCGGTCACCCGTAGCCGGTCGCTCGGATCTTGCCGGGCCCGCTGCGAAGATTTGCTCCAACCCTGTACGTGCTAAAACGAATATCAAGGCGAAACCTTTCTCCGCCAATCACCTGTGTTGCTCTGAACACATTACTTTCGTAATGAGGGAATTGTTTGTTTATCAGGACGACCTTTTGTTCTGAGGCACAGTTATTGTGCGTGATTAAGGGCGCCCATTTATAAGGCCCCGACTTAAACCGGGGTTCAGTTTGTTGATGCGCCACCCCGGCGCAACGGATGAGGAGACTTGAATGCTCGAGGAAATTGATGCTCTCGAAACCCGAGAGTGGCTAGATGCTCTTGAATCAGTAATTCGACACGGTGGTTCAGAGCGGGCCGCGTATTTGCTGGCACAACTGTCAAATGCGGCGACCCAATCCGGCGTAAAACTGCCTTCCGCCATTACCACGCCCTATCGCAATACCATCCCGTCAGATCAGGAACAAAAACTTCCAGGTGATATCAAGCTGGAGCGTCGCATTCGCTCTCTGACGCGCTGGAATGCCATGGCAATGGTCATGCGCGCCAATGACAATGACGAAGGACTGGGCGGTCACATATCCACTTTTTCCTCTGCAGCAACTCTGTACGATGTAGGTTTTAACCACTTTTTCCGCGGCAACGATGGCGATCAGCTGGGTGACCTGGTGTATTTTCAGGGCCACAGTTCGCCCGGCATGTATGCGCGTTCTTATCTTGAAGGCCGCCTGACGGAGGAGCAGCTGGATAATTTCCGCCGCGAAGTTGATGGCAATGGCCTGTCTTCTTATCCCCATCCATGGTTGATGCCGGACTACTGGCAGTTCCCGACCGTTTCAATGGGGTTGGGCCCGATCATGGCTATCTATCAAGCGCGCGTGATGCGCTATATGACCGCGCGCGGCCTGACGACCCAGAGTGACCGCAAAGTCTGGGCGTTCCTCGGTGATGGTGAATGCGACGAGCCGGAGTCATTAGGAGCGATTTCGCTTGCGGGACGAGAGCAGATGGACAATCTGATCTTCGTCATCAACTGTAATCTCCAGCGCTTGGATGGCCCGGTGCGCGGCAACGGCAAAATCGTGCAGGAGCTCGAGGGTGTATTCCGTGGCGCAGGCTGGAATGTCATCAAGGTGCTGTGGGGCACCAAGTGGGACGAACTGCTGGCTAAAGACAAAACCGGCCTGCTGCAGAAGCGTATGAACGAAGTCGTCGACGGCGAAATGCAGAATTTCAAAGCCAATGGCGGCGCCTATACACGACAACATTTCTTCGGACGCTATCCGGAGTTGTTAGAGTTGGTCAAGGACATGACCGACGATGAAATCTTTGCGCTGAACCGTGGCGGCCACGATTCACAAAAAGTGTATGCCGCATATGCTGCGGCGGTTGCACACAAAGGTCAGCCGACGGTTATTTTGGCGCAAACCGTAAAAGGCTACGCAATGGGCACTTCGGCGGAGTCGGCGAACGTCGCTCACTCGGTCAAAAAGCTGGATCTGGACAGTTTGAAAGCGTTCCGTGATCGCTTTGAAATCCCCATTAGCGATGAGGAACTGAAAAGTGTTCCTTACTACCGACCTGCGCCGGATTCTCCGGAAATGGTTTATTTGCACAAGCGCCGTCAAGAGCTCAACGGTTATGTGCCATCCAGGTTTGCCGACTTTGAAGCTTTGGAAGTGCCGAGTCTGGAGTCGTTCAAGGCACTGTTGAAATCATCCGGCGACCGTGAAATATCCACCACCATGGCGTTCGTGCGTTTCCTGTCCACGTTGGTGAAAGACAAAAACATTGGTGAAAGGATTGTCCCTATTGTTCCCGATGAGGCGCGCACCTTTGGTATGGAGGGTATGTTCCGCCAGTTGGGTATCTATTCATCTGAAGGGCAGAAATACATCCCGCACGATGCCAATCAGATCATGTTCTACAAGGAAGATAAAAAGGGACAAATCCTGGAGGAAGGTATCAATGAGGCTGGTGCCATGTCCGCATGGGTCAACTGCGCGACTGCGTATAGCACCTACAAAAAGCCGATGGTGCCGTTCTACATCTATTACTCCATGTTCGGTTTTCAGCGCATCGGCGATCTGGCTTGGCTGGCGGGGGACATTCAGGCGCGTGGTTTCCTTATTGGTGCTACAGCAGGTCGTACCACGTTGAACGGCGAAGGTTTGCAGCACCAGGATGGCCACAGCCATATTTTGGCCAACACCATTCCCAACTGCCGCACCTATGATCCAGCGTATTCCTATGAGTTGGCGGTGATTATCCAGGATGGCCTCAAGCGCATGTATGGGAACAAGGAAAATTGTTTCTATTACATCACCACCATGAACGAAAACTATACCCACCCGGATATGCCGGAAGGCGCGGAAGAGGGCATAGTACGCGGTATTTATAGGCTCATCGAAGGCAAGAAAAAGGCGAAGAAAAAAGTGCAGTTGATGGGCGCTGGCACTATTTTGCGCGAGGTGGAAGCTGCTGCGCAGTTGCTGCGTGACAACCACGGTGTCGAGTCCGATGTATGGAGCTTGACCAGCATCAACGAACTGACTCGTGATGGTCAGCGCGCTGAACGCTGGAGCCGTTTGCACCCTGATCAGTCGCCGAGAAAAGCCTATGTAACGGCGCAGCTGGAAGGGCAGGAAGGTCCTTTTATTGTCTCTACTGATTACATGAAGAATTTTAGTGAGCAATTGCGTCCCTACATCCCAGGCCGTTATTACGTGCTGGGTACCGACGGCTTCGGGCGCAGTGATACCCGCGCCAAGTTGCGCCATTTCTTCGAGGTCAACCGCTATTTTGTAACGATCACCGCCCTTAAAGCACTCGCTGACGAAGGTAAGGTGCCTGTTTCCGAAGTGGTCGATGCCATGAAGAAATATGGCATAGATCCAGACAAAGCCGATCCTATGACCGTCTAAGAAGGAGTGCTCAGAAAGTGGCTATAGAAACCATCAAGGTTCCCGATATTGGCGGTGCGGAAAACGTCGATGTCATTGAGGTGTGTGTCGCGGTGGGCGACACCATTAAAGCGGATGCGTCTCTGATTGTGTTGGAGTCTGATAAAGCATCCATGGATATTCCCGCACCCAAAGCGGGCAAAGTCGTTAAGATCTTGCTCAAAGAAGGTGATCAGGTTTCCGAGGGAGCGGCGATTTTGGAGCTTGAAACCGACGCTGCCGCTGAATCGGCACCGTCATCCGCAGCCGCTCCGGCACCGGCGAAAGCAGAGCCCGCTGCTCCTGTGTCAGCTGCGACGAGCGGTGCGGAAACCACTGTTGAAGTGCCCGATATCGGCGGCTCTGAAAACGTGGATGTGATCGAAGTCTGCGTGAAGGTCGGTCAGGAAATTAAAGAAGGGGAGTCACTGATCGTATTGGAAAGCGACAAGGCATCCATGGAAGTGCCGGCACCGGCATCTGGCAAGGTGGTCAGCATTGCTATCAAAGAAGGCGATAAAGTTTCCGCCGGCAGCAAGATTTTGGTTCTCAGCACTGGCGCTGCGCCTGCGGCACCAGCAGCGGCTGCGCAACAACCAGCTAGCGCGCCTTCTTCCGCAGCTCCCTCCATTATCGATCTGGTAGTGCCGGATATAGGTGGCTCGGAAGGAGTGGATGTCATCGAGGTGTGCGTGAAAGTCGGCGCGGACATCAAAGAGGGTGATTCTTTGATCGTCCTTGAAAGCGATAAAGCATCCATGGAAGTGCCGGCCTCTGCTTCTGGCAAGGTGGTCGAGTTGACGATCAAGGAGGGCGATAAGGTTTCTAAAGGCTCTCCGATCGGTCGACTACAGGTGATTGGTTCAGTTCCTGTTGCCGCCAGCACTCCTGCAGCGGCATCTGCGCCTGCGCCTGCGTCGTCATCTGCTGCTGCACCGACTCCGGCAAAACCTGCAGCGCCTGTTGCGGACGTGGCCGCATCTACAAAAACCAACACGTCTGTCTACGCTGGTCCCGCCGTGCGTAAGCTGGCCCGACAGTTGGGGGTCGATCTATCGGAAGTAAGGGCCAATGGCCCGCGTGGACGCATTACCAAAGATGATGTGCGCGGCTTTGTGAAATCTGTGATGGAGAACCGGGGTAAAGGATCTGCTTCAGCACCTGCTGTTGGCGGCGGTATCCCGGCGATGCCCGAGATTGATTTTTCCCAATTCGGCGAAATCGAGTTGGTGAAAATGAGCAAAATCAAAAAAGTTACCGCGTTCAATATGACGCGCAACTGGCTCAATATCCCTGCGGTTACGCAATTTGACGATGTTGACATCACCGAGCTGGAGAGCTTCCGCAAGGCGATGAAAGATGAGGCGGACAAAGCGGGCGTTAAGCTCACACCGGTACCGTTTCTGCTGAAAGCCTGCGCTGCCGCGTTGAAAGCTGAGCCATCTTTTAATGTTTCCTTGCATGCGGATGGCGAACATATTGTTCAGAAAAAGTACATCAATATCGGTATGGCCGTGGATACACCAAACGGATTGGTGGTACCGGTAATTCGCGATGTAGACAAAAAAGGCTTGTTTGAACTCGCGGCTGAGGCTACTGCATTGGCAAAAAAAGCGCGTGAAGGCAAGTTGCTGCCGAAAGAGATGCAGGGTGGTTGCTTTACCATCTCCAGCCTCGGCGCTATCGGGGGCACCGGCTTTACACCTATCGTGAACGCGCCTGAAGTTGGAATTCTCGGTGTGTCGCGAGCGGATACCAAACCCGTGTGGGATGGTAAAGCGTTTGTGCCCAGGCTGATGTTGCCACTGTGTCTGTCCTACGACCACAGAGCAATTAACGGCGGTGACGCCGGTCGATTCCTGACTTATCTAGGAACGCTGCTGTCCGATGTGCGTCGACTTTTGCTCTGATCGTTTTTGCTGGGTAAAAAAATAAAAAAGCCGACGTTATCGTCGGCTTTTTTATTTGTATTAAGTGGAATTAATACTGCGTCTATAAGTGATCTGCCGGCTGGGCTATAAATCCTGATCAGGATTTATAGCCATTGGGATTTTGCCGCTGCCAGTTCCATGTATCTCGAATCATGTCCTCAAGATTGAAGTTGCAACGCCAATCCAGTTCATTTTGAGCTTTGCTTGGATCGGCGTAGCAGGTGGCGATATCACCCTGCCTGCGGGGGGCTATGCGGTATGGGATCGGTTTTCCGGATATAGCCCGAAATTTTTCGATAATTTCAAGTACGGAGATTCCTCGGCCTGTTCCCAGATTAAATATATGTAAGCCCGCTGGCGTCTGCTGCTGATGCTCCAATGCGCGAATATGTCCTGCCGCTAAATCCAGAACGTGAATATAGTCGCGCACTCCGGTGCCATCCGGCGTGTTGTAGTCATTGCCAAAGACATTAACTACTTCGAGGCGACCTGTAGCAACCTGGGCGACGTATGGCAGCAGGTTGTTGGGAATATCGTTAGGGTCTTCGCCTATGCGTCCAGAGGGGTGTGCACCTATAGGGTTAAAGTAGCGCAACAACGTAATATTCCAGAAGTCAGGCTGCGACTTCTGCAGGTCCGCAAGTATTTCTTCCACCATAAGCTTGCTGCGGCCATACGGGTTGGTTGCCGACGTCTTGCAGGATTCGGGAATTGGAATTATCTCTGGATCGCCATAGACGGTGGCTGAAGAACTGAAAACCAGATTGCCGCACCCGTGCTTGCGCATCGTCTCACACAGGCTCAGAGTGCCTGCCACATTGACTCGGTAATAGGTCAGGGGGATTCGATTTGACTCACCTACCGCTTTGAGTCCCGCGAAATGAATGGCCGCGTCAATGCGGTGATTGTTAAAAATGGCCTCCAGCGTTGTTTGGCAATTAATGTCGCCGCGGACCAGCACAACGTCTTTTCCGGTCAGCTCTCGGATGCGATTGACGGCTTCTTCATGGCTGTTATGAAAATTGTCCAAAATAACAACTTCATAACCTGCTTCCAGCAACTGCACTGTTGTATGGGAGCCTATATAGCCGGCGCCGCCCGTTACCAATATTGCCATTGTTTTATCTCCGTTGATGCTGGGTTCTGCAGTTTAATGAAGGCGTATTCGATCAGTCCAATACGGAAAGATATTTTGTAATGAAGCATTGCGCGGAGGGGAGAGAAAGGCAGAAATAAAAAAGCCCCGATATAAAATATCGGGGCTTTTTTGTTTGGCTCCGCCTGCTGGGCTCGAACCAGCGACCCAATGATTAACAGTCATTTGCTCTACCGACTGAGCTAAGGCGGAAGGGTCTCGGATATTTCCTAAGAGGCGCGTATGCTAATCTGCTTACCTCTCTCTGTCAACCTTTTCTCTCTTTTTAACTATTTGATTTTAAACGTTTTTGCAGTTTAAAAATCAAACAAAAGGTTGGTAGGACCGAGCGGACTCGAACCGCTGACCCCCACCATGTCAAGGTGGTGCTCTAACCAACTGAGCTACGGTCCTATGCAGAGGTCGCGTATTCTAGCGACCTCAATTTCAGCAGGCAACACTTTTTTGGTGATTAAAATGCCTTAAGTGCAGCCGCACCCAATGCTGCTTGATAGATGATCTGGGTGGCTCTGGACCACACGGTCAGCTTGTCCACGCGATCGGTTTCCAGCGGCACAACTATAGTGTCGCCAGGCTGAATTTTGTCTCGATTCGCGCGAAACCATGCAGAGGATTCTGGCTGGACTACGCTGCCGTTGGCTTTGACGATATAAACCCGCTGTTCATCCGCGCTTTTTTTGTAGCCCCCCGAACGTTCGATATAGCTCACCGCATCAAGAGTCTGGTCATAAAAATGAGAGGTGGGATATTGAACCTCACCAACCACGGTAACGGATGGCTTGTAGCGGGGCACGGTCAGCGTATCACCGCTTTCCAGTTGAAAATCATGATTTGCCGGGTCCTTCAAGATATTGGGAAGATCAATCACCATGCGGCCCAAAGGTCTGATGGTATTTAAATTTTTGATCAACTGTTCCGCGTCCTCCTGGCTCAATTGATCCTGACCTGTAGTGGCCCCTGCTGCTGTCGCTGCGGCGATATCGCTTTGAAGTTTGTCAGTTAACTCTTTTAATCTCTGTTGTTCGAGTTCGCGAAGCTCCAGGCGTGAAAATACCGCGCCGGTTGGATAAGCATGAGGTGTTAATCCACCAGCCCTTTTTAGCACGTCCAGCAATGTTTCCCCTGGCAGGATTGTATATGTGCCTGGAAACATAATTTCGCCGACCAATTCCACGGTTTCTTTTTGTTTCCAAAGAGGGATTTGCTTAACTTGCAGGGTATCTCCAGGTTCCAGTTGGACCGGCGCCTCGGAAAAATTAACGTCGATATGTGAAACCACGCGGTTCCTGTCTTCGTCGATGCTATAGCGGGTAATTTCGCCATTGCTATCGAGAGCGCTTTCCGTAAGCCCTCCTGCCAGCTGTATCAGCTGTTGAGTGGTCATTCCATTTGCTAATGGATAGAGGCCAGGAAAGCGCACACTACCGCTTATTGAGACCACTTTTTTACGTTCATTGAAACGTGCCTGGGCTTCCAATTGTTTAACGACCTCGGCGAGCTGTTGATCACGCTTATCTTCGTAATTAAACATCTGAATGACGTCGTAACCTTGCAAAAGTGGATCGTTCTCTGATCCTGGTGTCTGCCAAGCGTCAGTGGGTGAAAATAAAATCACCTCGACTCTGCGAGTTTCCACGCTAAAACGCTGGATTAACGCAATTTCGATATCTGGGTTTGGCAGGAGTTCGCGTGGATTCGGTATGACATCGGTAAAGCGCAACCCTTGTCCCCAGGAGCGCGGCCCCGGTCGTTTCACATGTCCGGCGAGGGTGACCTGGTTGTTGATAAAGT
>JAEZGT010000016.1 GCA_023416875.1 Pseudomonadota bacterium | reverse complement strand
CCACCAGACCCTGGCTTGTACCAACTGCCACGTCGGCGCTCTGCAGGATGACCTACCCCGGGATTGCGCGTCCTGCCAAGCCGCCGATGACATTCACAAAAATCCGGATATGCAAATGTGCGCCACCTGCCACGTCACCGACGGCTGGAAAAGGGTCAATCAGTTCGACCACCACTTCACCAGTTTCCCGCTGGTGGGGCTGCATAACACAGTGCCATGCCAGAGCTGCCATATCGGCAACCAATTCGCCGGCACCAGCACCAACTGTGTGAGCTGCCATAAGCAGGATGATCACCATAAAGGCGCTCTGGGCAACAATTGCCACACCTGCCATTCGCCGAATGGCTGGAACCTATGGCAATTCGATCACGAAGAATTTACCGGCTACCCCCTGTTGGGATCACACCAGGGCCTCGCCTGTGATGCCTGTCATGCTCCGGGAACCGATCCGCACAAGACGTCAGCCGTCTGTGGTACATGTCATGAGCGCCAGGATATTCACAACGGCGGCTTCGGCAAAAACTGCGGCCGCTGCCATAGCCAGAACAAGTTTTTCCAGTTGATATTGCAGGACTAGACCCATGATGAGAGCAGTGCAGTGGTGTTTGCGGGTTCTTGGTCTGGCGATGCTTCTGGGTTATGCCGGAGCGGCGCTGCCCCAGGACAAGCCTTTCGATCACGCCAGAACCGGGTTTGAACTCACCGGAGGCCACAACTTCGTGCCCTGCGAAAGCTGTCACGTCAACGGCCAGTTCGCCGGAACGCCGAGGGAATGTGCCGCTTGCCACAGCATCAACGGCCGCTTCAACGCCACCCCCAAACCGGTTAATCACATCTTTGCCAGTGAGCGTTGCGACGCCTGCCACAGCACCATTGCCTGGCAAGCCGTGCCGATCGTCGACCACCACGAAGTCTTCGGTCGCTGCGAAAATTGCCACAACAACATCACCGTACCGGGCAAACCGGCCACCCATATTCCCGTGCACGATCAATGCGCGGATTGCCACTCCGATCTGAGCTGGCAGCCTACGCGATTCAATCACGACAAGGTGGGCGACAACTGTGTCTCCTGCCATAACGGCATCAGCGCTACAGGTAAGCCGTTGAACCATATTCCCGCGAGTGAGCAGTGCGGCGCCTGCCATAGCAATATCGCGTTTCTGCCGGTGAATGTGGATCACGCGGAAGTGCAAGGCACGTGCGCAAGTTGCCACAATGGGCAATTGGCGACTGGTCGACCGCAAGACCATATCTTGGTGCAGCCACAGTGTGACGCCTGCCATAGGAATACGGTGTCCTTTGCGCCCGTTCCCGCGGCGAATGTGGACCACCAGTACGTGATTGGCGAATGCTTCAGCTGCCACAACAATCAGGTTGCTCCCGGTCAGCCAGCCACCCATATTCCGGTGCGGGCGATGCTGTGTGACCGCTGCCATACCACCGATGCCTGGAGTCCGCCTTGGACGATAGACCCGGAATTGCTTGCGTTTTAGTGTCTTGTGGATTTGTTAATGAACAATAAACACCTGCAATTTATGCGCACTCTGATCGCCGCGGTCAGCATGATGTGCCTGACGTTTTCGGCTTTTGCTGCTGACGGTGAAAATGTCGCGGCGCCGGAAAAAACATCGGTGATGACCCTTTACGGCGATTACAGCAATGCCGGTTTTGCCGTGGAGTGGCCGGTGAGCGCCGGCGGCGTCAACGCAGTGCGCAGCCGCCTTGGGCGCTATGCGTACCTCGGTTTTTATACCTCACCGCAACAGCTGCAAAACAAGCCCTTGCCGCTGGTTACCATGGGTTTTTTCAGCAGTCGCGCAGAGGCGGAAAAATTCGTCATCGATAACGCCACTGCTTTTGCGGGCCTGCGCGTGGTCGGCGTGACACCCGAGCAGCATCGCCAACTTTTTTCCGGAACCGAGCAAAAATCCCTTTATTGGTTGAGCCCCGCCAGCGAGGATCGCCACGCCGGTGTGCAGACGATTCTGGCGGAGGCAAAAACTCTTTTTATGAATCAGCAGTATCAGCAGGCGCTGAATTATTACGCCGTGCTGTCGCTGGCGTCGGACGCGGAAATCTCAGCGTGGGCGCAGGAGTTGATGGGATTGACCTATGAGCGGCTTGGTCAGACGGAATTGGCGCTGCAGTCCTATCGCACGCTCCTGACAAACCGACCTGAAGGCAGCTGGGTCAACCGGGTGAATCAACGTTTGCGCGCTCTGGAAACAGCGGCGGATGATGGCCAGGATGCGCTGCGCAAATCCAAGTATGCGGCGGAAACCAATCCCCGCGTTTACTGGCGCGGCATGCTCGGCCAGTCATACAACTATATGGAGCGCAGCGGCAAATACATTGCAGATGAAGACGTCTTTGCAGTGCTTGCAACCAATTTCGATTTCACTGCTGGTTACCGCCATCCAGAACACCATATTGAAGTTCGCCTCAACGGCTATGACCAAGCCGATCTGCTCGATCATGTGGACGACGACAAAACGGCGATCAAACGGTTTTATCTCGACTATACCCACGTGGATACCGGACTGAATCTGGTGGGTGGCAGGCAGAGAGATTACGACAGCGGAATGTACAGCTATTATGACGGGCTGAGCGTGAAATATCCGCTGACGCAGCGCTGGAAAGTCGGATTCAATGCGGGTGTGCCGGTGCAATTTTCCGATTTTTACGATTATATGGACCGCGAATTCTACAGCTTGCAGACCAGTTTTGACTTGAATGCGAATTGGAGTTTCGCGGGTTATGTCACTCAGCAAACGGTATACGGGGAAACCGATCGCGCCGCTTATGGTGGCCGCGCGCAGTATGCCTCGCAGAAGTTTTCCAGCTATTTGAATCTCGATTATGACTATGAGTTTGCCGAGCTGAATGTGCTGCGCTGGCAGGGCTCTTATCAATTTAACGCCAGCAATCGCGTCTCGGCTCATTACGGTCGGCAGCGTTCACCATTTTTGACAGCCACCAATATTCTTATCGGTCAGCCCTATCTGAATCTCGAGCAGCATCTGCGCAACCAGTTCAATCGCGACTATCTGCTTTACTACGCGCTGCAACGCACCTCGTTGTTTGAATATGGCTCGGTGAATTACCAATGGCAGGTGGATTCTTCGCTGCAAATCATGGTTGATCTGTACCAGTCGGTGAGTTCGGAAATGCCGATTTTCAGCATAACCAGTGCGGAAGATTGGCAAGCTGAAGTGGAGACCAAAGATGCGGAATACCGCTATTCTTCTGCGGGCTTACAAGCAATTGTGGATGATTTCTTTGGCATCGGCGACTCCGCCACCCTCGGTGTGCGCACGGCCGATACCACGCAGGCCACCTCGAGCATGATTCATTTCAGCGAGCGTTTCCGCTTGTTCAACAATCGGGTTTATCTGACACCGAGAATCCATTTCAAATACGACGAAAGAAAATCTGACGACTCCGCGCAAACTAACGTGCGTGGCAGTTTGGCGTTGAGCTATCGCCCCTGGCGCAATACAGAACTGCGCTTGGAAGCGGGGAATGAAGCCATACGCGACGTGGATACCAAAAACAGCGTGGATTATTCTTATCTCTTTGTCGGCTACCAAGTGCGGTTCTAGATCTGGCGGACGCAGAAGGATGGGAATGAATGGAGGCAGATGGGGGTAAAGAAACCGCCACCCGAGCGCAGGTGGCGGCATTCGCAAATTACACTTCGCTATCGAACAAGCTGCTTGGTGTAGCTGGAATTTCGGCAGGGGCCTCTTCGGAAACGTGTGCCACAGGTGCCGGTGGAGGTGTTTCAACTGGTGCTTCCTCAGCTGAGGTTACCGGTGGTTCCTGCGGCGCTACGACCGGTGCCGCTTTGCTTTTCGGCTTTTTCTCTACGGCCGGTTTCACCTTCTTCTCTTTCTTTTCTTTAACTTTTTTGGGTTCCTGTTTTACTTCGGGCTGAGCGGCGGCTTCGACCGGAGCAGCGCCTTTTTTCGGACGGCCGCGTTTTTTCGGGGCGGTGGTGTCTGCGGCGGGAGCGGCAACTTTAGCGGCTTTGATCTTGGCGGCGGGTTTGCGACCGGGCTTCTTTTTTTCCGCTTTTGCGGGTTTCTCTTTTTTTGCCGACTTCTCTTTCTTGGTGCTTACTGGAGTTGCAACTGCGCTCTTCGGCTTGCGACCGCGTTTTTTTGTGCTGGCACTTTTTGCTGCGGTTTTCGCCGGTTTGGCTGCGGCCTCTGCTTTGGATCCGTCTTTGGCTGTAGCCAAATCCGCTTTGGCTGCAGCCACGGAATCTTTCAATTGAGCAGCAGTGGCTTTCAGTTTTGCCAGCTCGGCCTGCGCGGCTTTAACACGGCTCTGAGTTGCGGCCGACTTTTTCTTTTTGTTTGCGGCGGTGGCGGCTGCCAGCTTTTCCTTGGCTTTAGCGAGGGCGGTTTTATTTTTTGCCGTACCACTTTGCGCAGCTTTCAGCGCTTTTTCCGCAGCGCTGACTTTTTTCGCACGGGCTTTCGCCAATTGTTCCTGCAACTTTGCTATCTGTTTTTCGAGATCAAGAACGGGATCTACCTTCTTTTTTTTCTGCGCAGCCATAGGGGATACCTGTGTGATGTTTAACGAGAGGGATTTTGGGTCTACGCATAAAATAATAGCGTGGTTCAAATAAAAAATGTACGGTTTTTGCTCGATATGCAAGCTCCGCATAAAAAATTCATGGAAAAATTTTTCCATGCAGAGCTGACGTATCAGAGATCGACTGCCCATCGCTAAACAGGTGTATCGATCGTATATTTTCGAAGGAAGTATTATTTGGCCGCACGAACGTCACCAACAAAAACCCGATTCGCGTTTATGAGTGCCGTTGAGCGGTGCTGTCCCCGGTCTGTGCGTCGCTGGCTGAGTTTAGGGGTATTGCCTCAAATTGACCTGTCGATGCGCCGTTCGCGTATCTCAGCGAAAGGCGATGCTATTGCAAAAAAAATGTGCGCCCGGTCTGCGATCTCGCAAGGAATTGCGTTACCATGGCGCACCTGCAGCTTTCTCGGCGCCCCCTGGGCGTATGCCGTGTCCGTCAGAGCTGAGAACCCACTCATATAGACATGCTCATTGGAATCCCTATGAAGAAGTTATATTTAACGAAAGCAAGTGTACTGGGTGCCACGGTTGCCGCGTTGTTGGTGACTGCGGGCTGCAATAAGGAGTCCCAGACATCCGCAGCTCCCGCCCAGGTAAAGCTCGACACCACTGAACAGAAAGTCACTTACATCGTCGGTTACAACATGGCCAAGCAGGCGCAGGCAAACGGTCTCAACTTTGAGAAAGACGTTATGTCCGCTGCGATTCAAGATGTACTCGACGACAAAGAGCCCCGTATCGCTCAGGCTGACCAGCAGCAAATCATGATGGCTTTCCAAGAAGAGCAGCAGAATAAGCGCGAAGGCGAGCGCAAAGTTGCCGCCGATGCGAACTTGAAAGAAGCACAGAAGTTCCTCGCTGAGAACGCGAAAAAAGAAGGTGTGACCGTGACTGAAAGCGGTCTGCAATACGAAGTGTTGCAAGCGGAACCTGAAGGTGCGGCCTCTCCCGGTGAAGACGATATCGTCAAAGTTCACTACCACGGTACTCTGATCGACGGTTCCGTTTTTGACAGCTCAATTGAGCGCGGTCAACCCGTCAGCTTCCCGGTAAAAGGCGTGATCAACGGTTGGGTGGAAGCTCTGCAGTTGATGAAAGTGGGCGACAAATTTAAGTTGTATATCCCGCCAGAGCTCGGCTACGGCGAAGGCGGTACATCTGGGAAAATCGGCCCCAATGCGGCCCTGGTTTTCGAAGTGGAATTGTTGGAAATCAATCCTGAAATAGAAGGTCATTAATCCTTTTATCGTCAGACAAAACGGGGCTTGGGCCCCGTTTTCTATTTCTGCTCAACGTTTGGCAGCTGCAGTCGATAGAGCAACCCATTCGACGCGAGTGCAAAAAATTCTCCGGTTTTTTCACTAAATGCCACGTCAAGAATGGTTGCCGCGTGGGGTTTCCATAATCGTCGCGTACCCACTTTCCATGAGATGGAATTGTTCAGATCATCCATTCGCCAGAGCGTAATGGTTTGATCTGTCTGTCCAGTCAATAACAATTGTTTGTCGTTGCTGAAGCGCGCGCTGGTGAAGCGCAGGCCGCGTTTGAGCCGTCCTGCGCGCAATGGCATTTCCGTTACGATTATTCCGTCGCGACTGTTCCACACAATCGCCTTGTCGTATTTGCTGACCGATAAAACCAATTCACCATCGGCGGACATAGCCACCAGCTGCACTTCTTCGTTATGACGAATGGTGGAAAGGCGCTTGTCATTTTGCAAATCCCAGCTGACGGCTGTGCGGTCTTCCGAACCTGTGGCAGCTAAGTCGCCGGCGGTGTCGAGAGCGACGCTGCGCACCGGACTGTTGTGGCGCAGAGTGCGGAGTATGCCACCGCGTTTTACATCAAACAGGACCGCTGTGTGGTCCTTCAATCCCAACAGAGCGCGCTCACCGGCTTTGCTTAATTGCACGGAAAGAATTTCTCCCGGCGCCTGCCAATAGCGCAAACCTTCACCGGTGCTGGTATTCCACAGCGCCAGGGTATTTTTATCCGCTGTCAGCGCCCACGCACCCTCGGGAGAAAAATCAGCGGCGGCGAGTGCAGTGTCAGTGCCCTGGGCGTGTTGCCAGTCGTAGAGACGCTCATTATCACTCAGGCGCCAATAGCTGACTCCGTGGTGAATTGAGCCGACAACCGCAAATTTGCCTTGCTCATCTATGGCCCCCGCATAAATACCACCTTTTGCGACGGTGATATGGCTTGTCGGCTCGAGGGCGGAATTACTGCAAGCCGTTGTGAAAGCGATAAGCAGAAACACCGGGGCGGTGATTATGCGCGCACGCGCAATGAGCGAATGGGAAAACATTTTATTGAGACAGTGCATGAGCCAGCGGCCTTAAATTTTGCTTTGGCAGTCTGTCATCGCCAATAGGGGTTTATCAGCAAGCTTAGCAGGCGCAGTAAATCTGGTCGGAGGAACGAACATAAAAAAAGCAGCTGAAGCTGCTTTTTTTATGTTTCGTCGATGGGCAATTCAGATGACTTGATCTTTGTGAGAGTGGTGCAGGACCTCGATCATCTGGTCTTCCGCCTGGAAGCGCGTTTCGAGTGTCTCGCCGAGACGGGAGAGATCTGCCAGCAGACTGCTCAAATCATCTGTCTCCTGGTATTTGTCGTTGAAATCCAGAATAAGCTCAGTGGTGGAGTCAATGGTTTTGTAGTGGATTTTCGCTTTTGACAGACCTTCCTGATCGTCAAATTCACGGCCTTCGTTGACCAGCTGTTCATAGATTTCAAAGTGTCCGGCAGACACATAATCGACCAGGATCTGGCAAAAATTCCGCAATAGGGTTTCCGATTCGCTGGAAAAATTACCGTCTTTTTGCGCCGAGAGTTTGCAAAAAAGCACTAGCAGATCCTGGCGTTCCTGCAGCCAGCGGTCAATGATCTCGCTGACCCCGCCCCAACGCTCCCGCGCCGATTGACAATTATCTAGCATTCAATATTCCTCGGTTGAAGAGCCACTTCTGGAAAAATTATTGTCGACTCGAGGAGAAGATAGGGGATCTGCAGATTCAGGGCAAGCCCTAAACCGTTCTTAACCTGCGGCCTTTGATGGGTAGTCGTTATAACAAAATAAAAGGGAATTAATGGGGTGAGGCAAAAGACTGAATAGAAGATGTTGCGAGTAGCGG
>JAEZGT010000405.1 GCA_023416875.1 Pseudomonadota bacterium | reverse complement strand
GTTTTACGCGGAGCAGAAGGATTTGTACCTGCTGCAAGGCAAGGCCATGGGTCAGTTGCGCCAGCTCAAGGTGTTCCACGACTCCGAAGGCTGGTTTGAACTCGCCGGACCGCAGACCGTAGCACTGGCGGATATGCAAACCATTATGATGCGCAAGGACCCGCCCTTCGATAATCAATTCGTCTATACCACTTATATTCTCGAGCAAGCGGAGCGGGAGGGGTGCCTAGTGGTGAACAAGCCACAGAGCCTGCGCGACTGCAATGAAAAAGTATTTGCCACCCGGTTTCCTCAATGCTGCCCACCGGTATTGGTAAGCCGTGAGGCGGGTCTGTTGCGGTCGTTTCACCAAGAACATGGCGATGTTATTTTCAAGCCGCTAGATGGCATGGGCGGCAGCCGCATCTTCCGCTGCCGCGCCGACGATCCGAATGTGTCGGTCATTCTCGAAACCCTGACCAACCACGGCTCCGAATTCATCATGGCGCAGCGTTTTATCCCCGCGATCAGCCAAGGCGATAAACGCATTCTGGTGGTGGATGGTGAGGCAGTTCCCTATTGTCTGGCGCGCATTCCCGCCAGCGGCGAAACCCGTGGTAACCTAGCCGCCGGCGGTCGCGGTGTGGCGCAGCCTCTCTCGGAACGCGACCAGTGGATCGTGGAACAGGTCGCACCGACACTAAAGGAGAAGGGGTTGATGTTTGTCGGTCTCGATGTGATCGGCGACTACCTGACCGAAATCAACGTGACCAGCCCAACCTGCGCGCGGGAAATCGATAAAGCCTTCGACACCCGTATAGGCGAACGCTTGATCACCGCAATCGAACGACATCTGGCGCGCTGAGGTGCGTCATACGGCGGATTGACGGCTCCACCGGTCGCATCGACCCGCGCTGACGGCTCCAAAGATCACCAACGATTATAAAAATAGCTAAACAACCATGAGTCTCGACAAAACCAGCAGCGGCGAACGTTTGAGTTTTACGGTCTTCCTGGCCGTGGCCGTGCATGCGGTTCTGATCTTGGGCGTGACCTTCACCATCAATCGCACCCCCAAACCAGCACCAACGCTCAATATCACCTTGGCTACCCACCAGTCCCAGCGGGAACCCGACAAAGCCGACTACCTAGCGCAGTACAATCAGGAAGCCAGCGGGACCATCGCAGACACTAAAGAGCTGACCACCAGAGAGACCTCCGAGGTGGTGTCTCCCAATATCAATCAAATCACCCCCGTGCCGCAGCAGAGAAGTATGGTGGCGACGGTAAGCCAGCAGGAATTTCTCACGGCGACCAGCAGCGACCTCAAGATTCAGCAGCCATTGGACGTTGAGGCGGCGGAAACCCAAGAGTTTCTCGACGCGCAGCTGGAGGACACACCGCTGCTCAACCCGGAAATCGCCAGCCTGCGCGCCAAGCTGGACCGCTTGCAGCAGGAGTTCGCCCGCCGTCCACGCATTAGAAGGATGACTTCGGTGGCGACGCGCTCGTCGATGGACGCGGAATACCTGAACCGCTGGACCCAAAAAGTCGAGCTGATGGGCAATCAGAATTTTCCCAAAGCCGCCTTGGAAAACCGAATTTTTGGCAGCCTGCGCTTGTCGGTGATCATCAACGCCGACGGCACCGTGGATAAAGTGGAGATCCTCAAGCCGTCCGGCCATCCGATTCTGGATCAGGCGGCGTTGCAGATTATTCGTATGGCGGGACCTTTTGATCCATTCCCGCCGGAGATCCGGCAGACGGCGGATCAACTGGACATCATCCGCACCTGGCGGTTTGAAATAACCGGCCTGAAAACCGGCGGCGGCGAGTGACAAATGGGATTTGCTTCCTGAGCGGCGCTTGTTTTCGAGGCGATTCACCCCATACTTGAGTTATGCCAATCAAAACATCTCTTGCCAATACACCCGGCGATAACCTGCGCAACCACTTTCTGGTGGCGATGCCGGGTTTGAGCGACCCTTTGTTCGCCAATTCCATCACCTATATCTGCGATCACAGCGCCGAGGGTGCCATGGGGCTGGTAGTCAACCGCGCCATGGATTTGCACTTGAGCGATGTCTTTGAGCAGATGTCCTTGGACTACCATGAGAAACACGGCAGAACGCCGATCCTCGCCGGCGGTCCCGTCAATACCCAGCGCGGCTTTGTGTTGCATCCGGCCGGCAGCGTGTGGCAATCCACGATACAGATCACCCCGGAAATTGCACTTACCGCCTCTCGCGACATCATCGCCGCCATCGCCAGTGGTGAAGGCCCGGAAAATGCGCTGTTTGTCCTGGGTTACTCCGGTTGGAGCGCTGGCCAGCTGGAGCGCGAGATCAAGGAGAACAGCTGGCTGACGGTGCCAGCGGACGTGGATATTCTGTTCCACACCCCGCTGGAACAGCGCTGGCATGCCGCCGCCATGCGCCTCGGCGTCGATATGAATCTTATGCCCACCCAGGCGGGCCACGCTTAGCCCTTACACAGGCACTTCCTTTGACACAACTTGCGCTCCTGGCTTTTGACTACGGACTGAAAAACATTGGCGTCGCGTTTGGCCAAAGCATCACCGGCACCGCCAGTGAGCTGGCGCCACTTGCGGCCCGCGACGGAGTACCCGATTGGGAGCAGGTGGGAAAACTGATTCGCGAATGGCAACCGCAACGCCTGCTGGTCGGCCTGCCACTCAATATGGATGACAGCGAAAGTGAACTGAGCGCACGGGCGCGCAAGTTTGCCAATCGCCTGCACGGCCGCTTCGGGCTCCCGGTGGAGTTATTCGATGAGCGCCTGACCACAAGACTGGCCAAAGAAGAAGCCCGCGAGCGCGGCCACGGCGGACATTACGCCAGCGCACCTATCGACTCCATCGCGGCGCGCCTGCTTCTCGAAAGCTGGTTCAACTCTCGCTGACCAGCTAGGTCATTCCGACCACAGTTGCGATCGCCAACAGTACAAACAGCACAAAGGCCGCTTTGCGAGCTAGGTTGAGCGGCATGCGATCCATCAGCCATTTGCCGGCAAAGATCACTGGCACGTTGGCCAACAACATACCGAAGGTGGTACCCATAATCACTGCGGTCGACGACAACAAATCCGTGCTGTATTTCGCCGCCAGAATCACCGTGGCGATCTGCGTCTTGTCGCCGATCTCCGCCAGAAAAAACAGAATCAGCGTTGCCATAAATGGCCCGTAACCCGCGAATCTGCCCATCTCCCCGTCATCTTTATCCGGCACCAACAACCAGACGGCAATCGCCAGGAAACTGCCGGCGATCAGCCAGGGGATCCAGTGCTCGGGAATGAAAGAGGCGATTGCCAACCCGAGCCATGCGGACAAAGCGTGGTTGACCAAAGTCGCAACGAACACCCCCAAGGTAATGGCAATGGGCCGGTGGTAACGAGCGGCGAGGAAGAGCGCGAGGAGCTGGGTTTTATCGCCGATTTCCGCAATGGCGACGGCGAGGGTCGAACTGAGAAAAGCTTCCATAAAAGATTCCGGGGGCGGGATGAACACAAGAGATACAACCGCCGTCCCGCCCCGGGTCAGCAGTGGTACCTCAGGTCTCATCAGTCCGCAAAGCGGACGCTGTTGCCATGCCCATGAGGGGCAAGTTTGTTGACAAAAGCACCGGGCGACGAGCGCCGGGCAGATTACTCCCCCGAGAGAGTGCGCGGATTATAGGGGCGGATCAATTGGGGGACAACGCCGACTTCGATCGAAGTCGGCGCATTGGGTGGATTAAAACCGGCGTGAGCGGTTGTCGTCTTCCTGAATGCTGAGCTCTTTCGCCGCGTTGTTCAGATAATCCGCGTCGGTTTCCGATTTCAGCTTGATCATCAAGCGCAGGTCGTTCGGAGAATCCGCGTGCGCCAGCGCATCTTCGTAAGTGATTTCGCCAGCGTCGTAGAGATCGTAGAGCGCTTGGTCGAAGGTCTGCATGCCCAGTTCGGTGGACTTTTTCATCAGCTCCTTCAACTCGTGCACGTGACCTTTGCGGATCAGGTCGGCGGCGAGCGGGGTGTTCAACATCACCTCCAGACACGCGCGGCGGCCGTTGCCGTCCGGGGTCGGAATCAACTGCTGCGCGACTATGGCTTTGAGGTTGAGCGACAAGTCCATCCACAACTGCGAATGGCGATCCGCCGGGAAGAAGTGAATGATCCGGTCGAGGGCCTGGTTGGCGTTGTTGGCGTGCAGAGTACACAAGCACAAGTGGCCGGTTTCCGCGAAGGCGATAGCGTGGTCCATGGTTTCGCGCGACCGCACCTCACCGATGAGGATCACGTCGGGCGCCTGTCGCAAGGTGTTTTTTAGAGCCACATCAAAGGACTCGGTATCGATACCCACTTCCCGCTGGGTGATCACGCAACCCTGGTGCTGGTGAATAAATTCGATGGGGTCTTCGATGGAAATAATGTGGCCTTTGGAGTGGCGATTGCGGTGACCGATCATGGCCGCCAATGAAGTCGATTTACCCGTACCGGTGGCACCTACGAAGATGACCAGACCGCGCTTCAC
>JAEZGT010000372.1 GCA_023416875.1 Pseudomonadota bacterium | reverse complement strand
GTTTTAAGCGTGGCATCTATTAGCGCTCAAGCCCAAGATCAACCGCCGTTATCACCGACCTCGCTCTTGGATACCATGGCGGAGCGGGCAAAGACTTTGGCGTCACAGGCATTTCAACAACCCGGACGAGATCTTCCGAGTGTTCTTGCCAATATGTCGTACGACCAATACCGCCGCATCAATTTCCGGCCTGAAGCCGCTCTATGGCGCGGTGAAAGCCCGTTTGAAGTCCAATTTTTTTATCCCGGATTTCTCTACCGCGAGCCCGTCACTATTCGCACCGTAACCCTGGATGGTGCGAATACGCCGCTGCCGTTTGATCCCGCTCTTTTCAATTATCACGGCGATCCGGTGGAAATTCCGCCGGATTCAATCAGCCGCTTGGGGTTTGCCGGCTTGCGCGTGCATTACCCGTTGAATAATCCAAATTACAAAGATGAATTTTTGGTATTCCAGGGAGCGTCTTATTTCCGCTTAGTGGGTCCCGGGCAAGTGTATGGATTATCCGCGCGCGGCCTCGCAATTAACACTGCGGAAAGTTTGGGAGAGGAATTCCCGACTTTTCGTGAATTTTGGCTGGTCAAGCCTACGGCCGACGCGTCACGACTCTGGATCATCGCCCTGCTCGACAGCCCTTCTTTGACAGGAGCTTATAGCTTTGAAGTTTTCCCGGGCGCACCCACAACTGTCACGGTGGAAGCACGTTTGTTCGCCCGCCGCGATATTCAAAAGCTTGGCATTGCGCCGTTAACCAGCATGTTTTTCTACGGCGAAAATCGCACACGTTTTATTGATGATTTCCGTCCTGAAGTGCATGACTCCGATGGTTTGTTGATGCAGACCGGCGCCGGCGAATGGATTTGGCGGCCTCTCACCAATTCTCCGGAATTGCGGGTTACCTCGTTGCAGGACAAAAACCCATTAGGTTTTGGTCTGCTCCAGCGCGACCGAAATTTCGATAATTATCAAGACACGGAAGCGAAATATGAGCTTCGCCCCAGCCTTTGGATAGAGCCGGAAGGGGAATGGGGTGACGGTCGACTTGAACTGGTGGAAATTCCGACGGACGCGGAAACCAACGATAACGTGGTGAGCTACTGGGTTCCGGCTGCGCAAGTGAAGGCCGGTTCCGAATGGCGCTTTCGCTATCGCATGACCACCTTTGATGACCGGCTACCACAACATGACAAAGCCCACGTGGTACGTACACGAATTGGGTGGGCCACACTGCCAGGCCACTCCAATCCGCCCCCGCGCAGCAAACGCCAATTTATTGTGGATTTTGCCGGTGGTGCGCTTGCAAGCGTTCCCGCAGCGCTACAGCTCACCCCAGACTTACAGATCAACAATGGCAATGCGGAAGATATACATGTCACGCGCCTGCCTGATGGTCATACCTGGCGCGTTTCTTTCAAGCTGAATCCTCAAAGTGATGCGCCTGTGGATATGCGCTTGTTTTTGGCTCTTCGAGAGCAGCGTTTAAGTGAGGTGTGGAATTATGTCTGGTCTCCAACCGCCATTCGTTAATGCCGGCATTGCAACTCGTTTGCGAGCACCGGGAAAACTGGCGCGTCAGCTGTTCGTCTCTGTTCTATCCGCCACCACCGTGGCGATAGGCGTTTGGTTGATGTTCGACATATTGAGCGCCAACGGCACGACTCTGCTCGAAGTCTCATTACTGCTATTGTTTTCCATTACCTTCAGTTGGATCGTCATCGCTTTCTGGAGTGGTGCCATAGGTTTTGTGTTGCAGATGCTGCGCCTGGATCCCCTTACGCTGCGCCGGCGTCGCCATATAGATATTCGCAATCTGCATCAATTGAAAAGTCGCACTGCGGTCGTAATGCCGGTATACAACGAGGAAACCGCGCGCATTATGGCGGGGTTTGAAGCGAATTTACGCTCCGTTGCAAAGACTGGCCAACTCGACGCTTTTGATTTTTACATGCTCAGCGACACCCAGGATCCCGAACTCGTCAAAGCGGAGCTAGCCGGCTGGCATGCGATGACGGAGCGTCTGGGCGGACTGGCAAAACATGCGTTTTACCGCCGCCGTGAGCAGAACAAACATCGCAAGGTCGGCAATCTCGCAGACTTCTGCCAGCGATGGGGCGCGCACTACGATCATATGGTGATCCTGGACGCTGACAGCATTATGACGGGTGAATGCGTCCTCACTCTGGTTGCGACTATGGAGGCAAACCCGCAAGCCGGACTTATCCAGACCGTACCTATCCCCGTACGTCAAACGACGTTGTTCGGTCGCTTTCTTCAATTTGCCGCCGCCCTTAACAGTCCCATGCTGGCGACTGGCTTAGCATTCTGGCAAACCGATAGCGCCAATTACTGGGGTCACAACGCCATTATCCGGGTGGATGCTTTCCTCGAATCCTGCGGTCTGCCGTCTCTTCCGGGAAAAGGCGCATTTGGTGGCGAAATTTTAAGTCACGATTTTGTCGAGGCTGCCCTGCTGCGGCGCGCAGGTTGGGATGTGTTTCTTCTCGCCGAACTCGAGGGCAGTTATGAGGAAGTGCCGAGTAACTTATTGGATTACGCCACCCGAGATCGCCGCTGGGTACAAGGCAATATTCAACATTTGGCACTGCTGCACGCACGTGGCCTACATACCATTAGCCGCCTGCATTTCCTTTTTGGCGCGGTCGCTTATATTTCCACGCTTGTATGGTTGCTAATGCTTGCCCTAAGTACCGTGGACGCACTAATGCGTGCAGCAACAAGCAACGTATTTTTCAGCAGTGGATATCAATTATTTCCAGATTGGCAGATCGCTAAAACCGATCTTATCTTCTCCATGCTTTATCTCACGGCAGCGCTGCTGTTGTTGCCGAAGCTGATGAGTTTAATCGTAGCGCTGACACATCGTCGTCACGCCTTTGGCGGCGCGGCGCGGTTGCTGGTCAGTACATTCGTCGAAATCGTGCTGGCGGTTTTGATTGCGCCATTGATGATGGTGTTTCATTCCTATTTTGTTATATGTGTATTCCTCGGTCGCAAAGTCCGCTGGGATGCGCAATCTCGTGAAGGTCGAATGATCCCCTGGGGCCAAGCGCTTTACCGCACGGCATTTGTCGGCCTGGTCGCCATCGCTTGGGGAAGCGTCACTTATCTGTATTCACCGGTATTTTTCTGGTGGCTTACACCAGTAATAGCGGGACTGATTCTCGCCGCACCCATAGTTCGCTACTCCAGCAGTTTCACCCTCGGCCGCCTTTCCCGGCGCTTGGGCATGTTCCTCTGCCCTAGCGAAACGACGGAAATACCCGTTCTGCACGATTTAGCCGAGATATTGCCGGAAGCAGCAGACACCCGAGACATAAATGAGCTTGCAAAGCCTGCGCTGCCAGGAGAGGTATGGCGTGAGATGCCAATTCAAAGTTTTGATGAATGGCAGCCTGCGAAGCGCTCGGCTACCCTGCGCGCCACCGCGCGGGCGCGTCGGACTTTTGTGTCATCAAGAACCTGATTTAGCGGGGTGTGACCCCGCTGCCTTCTGAATACCCTTTGCCGTTGATCGCCTAATTATCTCTCGACCCATTTGCCGGGTTGTCACAAAATTTGATGGCCCCTATACTGAATGAACGTTCATTCAGCGCACCCTCTCTTCGATGCTCACCGATAGCTCCACCTCAGATAAGCGCACGTTGATCCTATGTGCAACGCTGGAGCTGTTGGCAACCTGCGGCTTTCACGGGTTTTCCATGAAGCAGTTGGCTGAGCGGGCGGGAGTAGCGGCAGGGACGCTTTATCTATACTTCAACGATCGAGAGGACTTGATCCGCCAGTTGCATCAGGAAATCATCCAAACCTTTGCCCATCATGTGCTGGCAGGCCACAATCCAGATGCACCTTTGCCGGAACAATATCGGCATCTTTGCCTCGGATTTTGGCGCTTCTGCCTCCAGAACCCTAACATGTTAATGAGCAAAGGCCAGTTTGATCATCTGCCGGCGGACGTGCTGCGTGATCACCACGAAGACGCCTGGCAGGCGTTCCGGCCATTGACGGATTTTTTCGAAGCCTGCCGCGGTGCCGGCTTGGTTAAACCCTTGTCGAATGAGATTCTTGCCACTCTTGGTTTTGATCTTTTTCTAAGTCTTGCGCGTAAATTTCATCTGGGCCTTGTCAATATCGACGAGCTTTCGCTGGACGAAATCATCCGCGCCAGCTGGGATTCGATTTCCCAGCATCCGCATAACTCAAATTAACGACTGTCATTAACAAGTACATTGCGCAGAGGACTACCCATGCAGTGCCCTTCTTCACTCCGTCCCCTCCTGTTCGCCGGAGCCATCGGAATTTTTCTGACTGCCTGTCAGGACAAGCAGCCCGCCGCAACCGGTGAGCGCCCTCCGGCAGAAGTCACGGTAGTAACCGTAGCGCCACAACAGGTCAGCCTCACTACGGAGCTGCCGGGTCGAGCCGTGGCCTTCCGCAAAGCGGAAGTGCGCCCGCAAGTCAGTGGCCTATTGCAGCGCCGCCTGTTTGAAGAAGGCACAACGGTAGAGGCCGGTCAGCAGCTTTATCAGATAGACGCAGAGCGTTATGAAGCCGCCGTGCAAACTGCGAAAGCCAATCTGGCCAAAGCCAAAGCCAACGCCACCAGTGCCCAAGCGCGGGAAAAGCGTTACGAAAACCTGCTGGGACAGAAGGCCATCAGCCAACAGAACTATGACGATGCCCTTGCGACCGCAAGACAGGCAGCGGCAGATGTGGCAGTGAGTGAAGCGGCGCTCGTCACGGCTCAGATCGATTTGGATTACACCCGTGTAGTGGCACCCATCAGTGGCCGTATCGGGAAATCCAGCGTTACTGAGGGCGCACTCGTCTCCGCCCAGCAGGCGGGAGTCTTGGCCACCATTCACCAGCTTGATCCCATTTACGTTGATCTCGCTCAGCCTGCGGCGCGTATTCTCGATCTGCGCCGTCAGATTATGAGTGGCGAGTTGGCAACGCGAGATAGCACGCCTGTTACGATCACTTTGGAAGACGGCACTGTTTACCCGCATAAAGGAGAACTGCAATTTACGGAAATGAATGTCAATGAAACTACCGGCACAGTGGTTGTGCGCGCTCTATTCCCCAACCCGGATCACCTGCTGCTGCCCGGTATGTTCGTGCGTGCGGAGATTCAAGAAGGCGTGCGCGGCCAGGCACTGCTGGTGCCGCAACGTGGTGTCACCCGCGACCGTGAAGGCAATGCCACCGCACTGGTGGTGAACGCGGAAAATAAAGTCGAAGTGCGCACGCTGACCGCCAGCCGCGCCGTCGGTAATAACTGGCTGGTGGAAAACGGCTTGTCCGCTGGCGACCGGGTCATTGTGGAAGGACTGCAGAAAGTCGCCCCTGGTGTGACGGTCAAACCAGCAGAGGCCGCAGCGCCGCAAGTCAGCCAGGCTGACGCAAGCGGAGACTGATCATGGCTAGATTCTTTATTGACCGCCCGGTATTCGCCTGGGTTATCTCCATTGTCATCATGCTGGCCGGGGTGCTGTCGATCTCCCAGTTGCCGGTGGCGCAATATCCTGAAGTAGCGCCGCCCTCTGTCAGCATCAGTGCAAGTTATCCCGGTGCTTCCGCTAAAACTCTGGAAGACTCGGTGGTGCAAATCATCGAACAGAACATCACCGGGATCGACAACGTGGAATACATGTCGTCCACGTCTGAATCCAGTGGTCGCGCTGAAGTAACCCTCACCTTCAAGGCGGGCACCGATCCGGATATCGCCCAGGTACAAGTGCAGAACAAACTGCAAGCCGCCATGCCGCTATTGCCGCAAGAAGTACAGGAACAGGGCATAAGGGTGAACAAATCATCCGCCGGTTTTTTGATGGTGCTGGGCTTCGTTTCGTCCGACGGTAAAATGGACAAATACGACATCGCAGACTACGTCGCCGCGAACATCCGTGAACCTCTCAGCCGCGTGGGTGGTGTCGGGCAAATCCAGATCTTTGGTTCACAGTACGCTATGCGTATCTGGCTGGATGCGGAGAAGCTCGCCGCCTACGCCCTGACCACCACCGATATCGTCGGTGCGATCCGCGCGCAAAATGCCCAGATTGCCGCCGGAGAACTCGGCGGTACTCCGGCCGTGCCCGGCCAGGACGTAAACGCCAGTATTGTGGTACAGACGCGCATGGAAACGCCGGAGCAGTTCCGCAACATTTTGTTGCGGGTCAACAGCGACGGCTCGCAAATCCGCCTGGGTGATGTGGCGCGGGTTGAACTCGGTGGCGAGAACTACCAGTTCGAAACGGAATACAACAAACAGCCCGCCACCGGTTTGGCAGTGACGCTCGCCGCAGGAGCTAACGCTTTGGAAACCGCTCAAGGTGTGCGCGACCGCATCGCCGAACTGGAGCCATTTTTCCCGCAGGGGCTCGAGGTCGTTTATCCCTTCGATACCACGCCGTTCGTCAAACTTTCCATTGAAGGCGTGGTACAGACACTGATCGAAGCCATCATTCTGGTGTTCTTCGTGATGTACCTGTTCCTGCAAAATATCCGCGCCACCATCATTCCCACCATCGCGGTGCCAGTGGTATTGCTCGGTACCTTTGCGGTGCTCGCGGCCTTCGGTTTCAGTATCAACACTCTCACCATGTTCGGCATGGTGCTCGCTATCGGTTTGTTGGTGGATGACGCCATCGTGGTAGTGGAAAACGTCGAACGGGTAATGCACGAGGATGGCCTGCCACCCAGGGAAGCGACACGCAAATCCATGGATCAGATCACTGGCGCGCTCATCGGCATTGCCCTGGTGCTCTCTGCGGTGTTCGTGCCCATGGCGTTTTTTGGCGGCTCCACCGGAGTTATCTACCGGCAATTCTCCATCACCGTGGTGTCGGCGATGGTACTGTCGGTCGTCGTTGCCCTTACTCTGACGCCAGCGCTTTGCGCCACCCTACTCAAAGCGCCGGATGAGCATCACGAAAATAAACGCGGTTTCTTCGGCTGGTTCAACCGCACCTTTAACCGCGCCACCGATGGCTACCAGTCCAGCGTCGGTCATATGTTGCGGCGACCCTGGCGCTATATGGCGATCTATGTGGCAATCGTTGGGGTTCTCGGACTGATGTTCACCCGCCTGCCCGGCTCGTTCCTGCCGGACGAAGACCAGGGCATCATGTTTACCATCATGACGCTGCCGGTGGGCGCCACCAAAGAGCGCTCAATCGCGGTAATGGACCGAGTCGAGGACTACTACCTGCAGCAGGAGCAGGACAATGTGGCCTCGGTCTTCTCCATTATCGGCTTCAGTTTCAGCGGCCGCGGCCAAAACAACGGTATGGCGTTTGTGAAATTGAAGGACTGGGATGAGCGTAAGGATGAGGCGCAGAAGGTGCAAAACATCGCCGGCCGTGCCATGGGCCATTTCATGCAATACAAGGACGCCATGGTGTTCGCCATAGCGCCGCCGTCGATCCCGCAACTGGGCACCGCCACCGGCTTCAACTTCCAGCTCCAGGACCTCTCCGGCCAAGGGCATGAGGCACTGATG
>JAEZGT010000359.1 GCA_023416875.1 Pseudomonadota bacterium | reverse complement strand
GTTTTACTAGCTTCACCTTAGATTGATCATAATTTGATCTAAGATAATATTCTTTTTAAAATCATGATGTTGTACGTGTTAATTCATGTAAATTGTAAGAATGTAGAGATTTGGTTGTTCCGAATCCCAAAATACATTCCATGCCCTGGGTTTGTGCATAAAAGTTTCACGCATGATCCACGGCAAATTGGATGGCTATAAAAGAAGAACAATCAAGGGAAGTACGGCGGCTGACAGTCCAAAGCACGGATGGTTATTAAAAACCTATAAAAGCGAGCGGACAATGTGACCTTGATCACCTTGCCGCTTATCTGCTTGGCTTGCGTTTGGAAGGATGTGTGCTACCCAGTGGTGCAATGTTTTTGATGGCACGTCTCTGCCGCGCGCCGTGGGTTTCTAATGATGATGACCGCCGTCCCCGTGAGCGTGGCCGTGAGCGATCTCGCTCTCAGTGGCATCGCGCACCTTGACGACTTCCACTTCGAAAGTCAGGGTCTTGCCGGCGAACGGATGGTTGAGATCCACATCCACCATAAATTTACCGACCTTCACTGCCGTGCCGGTTACTTGCCCTTGTTCCGTGTTTACCCGTACCACCATGCCTGCTTTAAGCCGTTTGGTGTTGCCCAGTAGATGTTTGATGGGCACACGTTGAACCGCGCCTTCGCGAATTTCTCCGTAGGCCTCTTCGGGGGATAATGTCAGCTCAAGCTTGTCGCCTGTCTTTTTCCCTTCCAAGGCTTTTTCCAAAGCAGGAAGAAGATTGTTGTGGCCGTGGAGGTAGGCGAGCGGAATACCGTCTTCGGTGTCTTCCAGCTGTTCTCCTGCCGCGTCTCGCAATTGATAGATGATGGAGACGACTTTGTCTTTCTCGATTTGCATAAAAAGATCCGCTTATGTGGTGCAAGGTGCGGCGCATTATAAAGAGAAAGAGGAAGATTGAAATTGGCTTTGTCTGGCCGCTTTTCGCTCGGCGCGAAAACACTTGCTCGGAAAAGAATTTGGGGCATAATCCGCCGCAATTCCCCCATGGGGCCGGCGGTTCAAGAGAATAATAGGCATGGCGCAGTACGCTAACGATAAATTGTTAATCGGCAGTGAGGAGTGGTGCGCCTTTCCCTCCCTGGGGATCCCCGCGATCAAAGCGCGGGTGGATTCCGGGGCAAAAACCTCTTGCGTCCACGCGGTCAATATCCAGACATTCAAACGCAACGGCGCCAACTGGGTGAGCTTTGAAGTCCACCCGTTGCAGGACAACCGCCGTGTAGTTGCGCGCTGCGAAGCACCCGTAGTTGACCGACGCACTGTGCGCAGCTCCAGTGGCGATAGCGAAAAACGCCTTGTCATTAAAGTGCCTATGCGACTGGGGGAGGAAGTTCGGGAAATAGAACTGACACTGACCAACCGCGATTCCATGGGCTACCGCATGTTGCTTGGTCGAGAGGCGATGGCGGGGCGCATGCTGGTCGATCCCGAAGAGCGATTCATCCAGGGCACTATGGATGAAGGTGTCCTCCTCGATCTTTACGGCAGTTATCAGACACCGGAGCAGGAGGGCCTGACCATCGGCCTGCTTGCCAGCGACCCCACGCTTTACAGCAACCGCCGTATTATCGAGGCGGGGGAAGAGCGCGGGCACAAGATGATCTTCCTCAATATCAAGCACTGCTACATCAAAATGGATGCCGAGAAACCGGAGATCCATTATCGCGGCGGCAACATTGTAGATGGCCTTGATGCTGTTATCCCCAGAATCCGTCCGAGCATGACCTTTTACGGTTGCGCCCTCACTCGTCAGTTTGAGAGCCTGGGAACCTTTACGTTGAACACGTCTTCAGCCATCACCCAGTCGCGCGACAAGCTCTTTTCGTTACAGCTTTTATTAAAGAATGGCTTGGATATTCCGGTCACCGGCTTTGCCAACTCACCCAGCGATACCGGCGATTTGATTGAGATGGTCGGCGGCGCACCGCTGATTGTGAAATTGCTCGAGGGTGCGCAAGGGCGGGGGGTTGTGTTGGCGGAAACCCGCAAAGCGGCGGAAAGTGTGATTAACGCGTTCAAATCCCTGCAGGCCAATTTGTTGGTCCAGGAGTTCATCAAGGAGGCCAATGGCAAAGACTTGCGCCTGTTTGTGATTGACGGCAAAGTGGTGGCCGCAATTGAGCGCAAGGCCGCAGCTGGGGAATTCCGTGCGAATATCCACCAGGGCGGCACCGCCAGTATCACCAAGATTTCTCCGGAAGAGCGCAAGCTGGCGATTAAAGCGGCCAAAACGCTGGATCTTCATGTCGCCGGCGTGGATATTATCCGCTCCTCCAAAGGCCCTTTGTTGTTGGAGGTGAATTCCTCGCCTGGGCTCGAAGGAATCGAAACCGCCACTGGGCGGGATATTGCCGGTATGATGATCAGCGCTATTGAGAAAAAATTGGATTGGCGACGCAAGTTGGCGACCGATAGCTGAGCGGAATTAACGCGGGGCTATCAAATAATAAAAAATCGCCCGCTCAGCTCGTTCGCCGCATCGCCATTTGGGATGGCCTCCTAACCAATTGAGGGTGCAATGATCAAACCGCGACATGGCGCAAACATTTCCTATCCGTTTACTCTTCGTGCATTTCTTGTTTCCCCTCTGCATTTTTCCCTGTTGATGATCTGCCTCTGCTTCAGTGGCTGTGATTCGATTTCGCGTAAATCCGCCAATGAAAATGCTGACGACTGGCCGACTTATGAAGACGAGTTAGCCGCTTCTTATATGGCGTCCTGCAAACAAGCGCATCAGCGCGCCCGCGATGCATTCAAAGTGTTGGAAAATACACAGCCAGGAGCGCGCGACATACTCTCTGCCATTAACAATCTCGAAATTCTCACCAATGAACCGCTGGGGCAGGCGGGTCTTTACGCCAACGTGCATCCCAATGAATCGGTGCGCGCCGCTGGCGACATATGCGAACAAAAATTCATGGCCCTGCAAAAGGGCATCAATTTATCGCGACCGATCTATGACCGGCTGCTGCAGGTCAATCTGGCCGAGCTGTCGGATATGGATCGCTACTACGCCGAACAAACCCGGCAGTTATTTGAATTAGCGGGAGTGGGGCTGGAGGAAAAGCAGCGCGCCCGGGTGCGGGAATTGAACGCGGAAATCGTCAAATTGGGACAGGCATTTTTAGCAAATATACGCGAAGACACTCGTAAGGTGACCTTAACGGCGCATGATCTGAAGGGATTGCCGGAGGACTTTATTGCAAAGCATCCGGCTGACGCGCAGGGCAATGTCGTTCTCTCCACGGATTACCCGGATTATTTCCCCTTAATGCAGTATGCGACCAGCGACGAGGCGCGTCGCAAAATGTACGTCGCCTTTCGTCAGCGCGGCTACCCCGCCAATAAAACCGTGTTGAAGCAGCTGTTAACTGCGCGTCACGAATTGGCGAATTTGCTCGGATACAGTAATTTCGCCGACTACATTACGGCGGACAAAATGATCGGTTCCGCCGCCAAAGCGGCCGATTTTATCGATCAAATCACGATTATCGCCAAACCCCGCGCCGATCAGGATTACGCCGCGCTGTTGCGGCGTCTGCAACAGATTCAACCCGACGCTACCCATGTCAGCGACTGGCAAAAAACCTACCTGGAAAATCTGATTCGCAATGAAGTCTACGCCGTTGACCCACAAGAAGTGCGGCAATATTTTTCCTTCGCCAAGGTGAAAACCGGAATATTTACTCTGGTCGAAGATTTGTTCGGCGTGCAAATCAAGCCGTGGCAAACTGACGTTTGGCATCCGTCCGTAGAAGCCTATGAAATGTGGGAAAACGGCAAATTATTGGGCCAGTTTTATCTGGATATGCACCCCAGGCCGGGTAAATATCAACACGCCGCGCAATTCGGTATTCGCGATGGCGTGAAGGGAGTGCAAACGCCGCTGGCAGCACTGGTGTGTAATTTCCCTGGCGGCGACGGCGGTGTCGACCTGCTCGAGCACAATGACGTAGAAACCTTTCTGCACGAATTTGGCCATTTGCTGCATACACTTTTCGGCGGGGATTTGCCTTGGGCGAGATTCGCCGGTACTAACACCCAGCGGGATTTTGTTGAGGCGCCTTCGCAGATGCTGGAGGAGTGGGTATGGGATTTGGAAACCTTGCGCACCTTCGCCCGCAACAGTGCTGGGGACCCGATTCCAGAGGAATTGGTGCGTAAAATGAATGCGGCGCGAGATTTTGGCCAAGGCATATTTGCTCGTCACCAAATGTTTTATGCAGCGCTGGCCCTCAATTATTACAACCGCGATCCCGCGGCTCTGGATCTGGATCGCCTGATGATCGAGCTGCAGAACCAATATTCACCATTTCCCTATGTGGAAGACACCTACCTCTACACCAGCTTCGGCCACTTGGATGGCTATTCCGCGATGTATTACACCTATATGTGGTCCAAGGTGATCGCCGCCGATATGTTTCGCGAATTCGAGAAAAATGGTTTGCGCAACCGGGAGCTGGCAAGCCGCTATCGCCACACCGTACTCGCTGCAGGCGCCTCACGCCCAGCGGCGGATGTGGTGGCGGAATTTCTCGGTCGCCCCTTTAATTTTGACGCGTTCGCCGAGTCCATGCGCAGGGGCACC
>JAEZGT010000140.1 GCA_023416875.1 Pseudomonadota bacterium | reverse complement strand
CTACAAAATTCTGAGCTGGCAGCCGTCGGAACCCAATGCAAGGAATAAATGCTGGTAAATGCGCTGGAAAATGCGATAAAGGATTCAGAAAATTTCAGATTAGAAGTTATCTCAATATTTTACCCTATAGAGACAACACCATGCCTGTCACCACCATCACGGTCTCACAACTCATCACCTGCCAGGTAAGCGATGCTTTTGATGCATTCGTTGAGCCGAGCAGGATCACCCAATTCTGGATCAGCTCGACCACCGGGCCATTATCCGAAGGAGCCAAGGTTACATGGCAATTCATGGTTCCGGGCGCGGTCGATACTGTAACGGTTGATATATTCAAGCGGCCAAGTCTTTTTCAGCTTGCCTGGTCAGACGGATCAAAGACGCGGTTCGAGTTTTCGGAAAGTGCAGGAGATAACACCAAAGTTTCGATCACGGCGGAAGTCTCCGCAGGCGCAGATCTGATGGATCAGGTTGTAAACACCACCGAGGGGTACTCTATCGTTTTGTGCGATTTGAAGACGTTATTGGAATCCGGTCGTTCAGCCAATCTTGTGCGCGCCAAGGCTGAACTTATAGCCTCCTCTATGGTTGCGACTAAGGATGATGCGTAATCGGCCGGTGAACCGCCCGGGCGCGCCCGATTGGTCGACGTCGTTCACACGTCATTACCAAATTTCATTGCGGCTTTACATTAAATTTTATCTGGAGAACCTAATGACCCAAGACGAAATCAAAGCTCTCTTCGATCAACAAGCCGCGAATTACGACACCCAGTGGGCGAAGACGGCGCCGATTCGGAACTGTCTGCATCTCCTGCTCAGTTCCATGTTTGCCGAGCTGCCCGAGGATGCCAACATCTTGTGCGTTGGCGTGGGCACGGGTGATGAGCTGATTTATCTTGCTGCTCGGAATCCTGGCTGGACATTTACGGCTGTCGAACCATCCGGCGGCATGCTCGACATATGCCGGCAAAGAACCGAAAAAGAAGGCGTAGCATCGCGGTGTACTTTCCATGAGGGTTATCTTAATGCGCTTCCAGAGATGCAAAAGTATGACGCCGCAACCTGCTTTCTGGTGTCTCAATTTATTCTGAATAAAACCGAGCGTTCCAGATTTTTCGGCGAAATCGCTGCGCGGCTCAAACCGGATGGAATTCTTGCCAGCTCCGACTTGGCATCAGACATTCAATCGTCGGAGTACGATGTATCGCTCCGCGGCTGGATGAATATGATGTCCGCAGCGGATATTTCTCAGGAAGCTATGGCGCGCATGCGCAAAGCTTACGCCAATGATGTTGGCGTTCTGCCGCCGGAGAAAATTGTGGAAATCATTAGATCAGGTGGGTTTGAGCTACCTGTGCAGTTCTTCCAGGCGGGGTTAATTCATGCATGGATATCAAAACGGGCGAAAAAGAATGCCGCCTAACCAACAGGCCAGATCACGCGCTGTCATAAATATGTTTATTAGCTGCTCAAAATGACCCAAAGCCCCGAATTGTTGCGCAGGCTGTTGCGGGCAAAAGATCGTATGGATGGTGCATGTCACGAGGAATGGCCAGTCAAACGGTTGGCGGCGGTGAGTGCTGTCTCAGCCGCGCACTTTGCACGCGAATTCAAAAAAGCCTTCGGGATGCCGCCGCACCGGTATTTGCTCACCCGTCGTATCGAGCGCGCCACGGCGCTGCTCCGTGATACCGATTTGGCTATCACAGAAGTTGCGCTGCAAACCGGCTGGAACAGCGTAGGGACCTTTGGACGCGTTTTTAATGATATTACAGGCGAGAACCCTGGGGAGTTTCGGGCGCGGGAAAGCTCAAAACTTCACTCGCGACAGCACGTGCCCGAATGCTTCACCCGTGCCGCGGATCGCCCTGTTCTCGATACAGCAGTTTTGGAGAAGCGCCGGCGCAAATCTGTTGCCAAACTAAAAGTCCCATTTGATTGAGGATTTCTTTATGGCCGGTGTCAACACAACTGGAATATACGTGCGCGATCAAGATGAAGCGCTCACCTTTTACGTCGATAAATTAGGATTCGTTGTTCATACCGATGTCCGCAACGGCGAATTTCGCTGGTTGACAGTGCAACACCCGGATGAACCTTCGTTTCAACTCGGCTTATTCAAACCTGGTCCGCCACTTCATGACAAAACCACAGCGCAGGCTTTGCTAGAAATTCTAGCAAAGGGCGCAATGCCTCCACTGGTGCTGGCCGTTGAGAATTGCCGCTTGGCTTATGAACGTATGCAAGCGGCAGGAGTGGAATTTAATCAGGAGCCCATAGAAAGATTTGGCGCTATAGATGCCGGTTTTCGAGACCCATCCGGCAATGGCTGGAAAATGATTCAAGCGAGGAGTTAAACATGAAATGGAGTTTCTGGATTCGTCAAAGCCATCGCTGGCTGTCGATTATTTTCACTGTGACGGTTATCGCCAATTTTATTGCGCGGTTTGCAAGCTCTACAGAACCTTCACCGTGGATAACCTACTCGCCACTACTTCCTTTATTTTTAATGCTGATTACTGGCTTGTATTTGTTCACATTGCCGTATGTAGTCCGACGATCAATTCAATCCTGAACGCCCTCATATTTTGGACGCAAACAGGGATGTTGCATTCTTTCGCCAAAACATTAAGTTTTTTGATGACCGGGTCGCCAAGTCCAGCAACTTGAGCACCAATTTTTATGTCGCCCAAACGAGGAATTCAAACAATGCGGTGTTAATTTTCACTACCGCTTTTAATCACACTCTGAAAATCACGCTCGACATAAAGTATTTTTGAATAAATGTCAGAATGGCTTTATTTGGCTACTGAAATATCGCGGTGCCAAATAGGTCCAGGGAGAGTTTGACTTGCGGCACAAATTTTCGGGGGCGAATGGGTTAATCTATTTGATGCATTACAT
>JAEZGT010000057.1 GCA_023416875.1 Pseudomonadota bacterium | reverse complement strand
AGAGGTGACTATAAGTCGAGAGAGGATCGTACGGCCGAGGCCTTAACGGCGAAGTGCTCTCGCATCAGGTGTCCGAGGTAGGACGCCTTTGCGCGATAAGTCAGCCTTCGCGCTATAAGTCAGCCTTTGCGCTATCAGTCAGAGTCAGGCGGGCGCTGTACTGAGCATCGCCACTGAGTTTCGCTGGGGCGGCTCAACCATAGATTCGACGATCAAATCCATCGCCTCATCCAAAAGCCGTCGCATCGCATCCCGAGCGCCGTTGCGGTCGCGCCGACGGATAGCCTCGTAAACGCTGCGGTGGTCATAAGCACTGGCGGCCCTTACGGATTTGAGCTGGTTGGTGCACGCAATACTGATACGCAGCGCCGCTTGGATAAAGTCACAAAACTGGATGAAAAACCGGTTGTTGCTGGCTTCCAGGATTCGGGTATGGAACTGAATATCCGCATCCAGCGGATCGTCATCCCCCTGCTCGGCCAGCTCCATACGCGTCAGGGCATGACCGATCGCGTCGATCTGGGCATCTGTCGCCACGCGACAAGCCAAAGCCACAGCTTCGGGTTCAATGGCAACACGCAGCTGGGTGAATTCTTTTAACAATTGCAACGAAGGCTTTGCAGCCAGAGTCCAATTAAGCACATCCGAATCGAACATGTTCCACTGGTGCGGCGGTTGTACGCGGATGCCTTTGCGCGGGCGCGAGCAGATCAACCCCTTGGCAGTCAGCATCTTCACTGCTTCTCGGGTCACGCTACGGCTGATATTGAACTGCGCGGAAAGATCCGCCTCGGTGGGAAACGCAGAGTCCACTTTATATTTGCCTTGGACAATCGACCGTCCAAGTTCGTAGGTGAGTTGCTGCGTCAGATTTCGGGAGTGATCAATCAGATCCATAAAGTGCCTTTTGCATTACTTACTGCCCACCGGCAGCTAAATTGAGGTCGAACCTTACACTTCTGCATAAAATATGTACATAAATAACTAAAAATTTTATTTATTGGTCAAATATTTTTAAAGATTCTGAGATGCAAACGGCATTTGCGATTTTGAGCCTCAGACCTGAGACTCTGCATGCTGCCATATAAGTGGACAAATTCCCCACATAGAACATTCAATTTCGAGAAATGCGCGGCATTTTTAGGGGCTTATCGACCTGACTTGACTTTATCGCGTCAAATTTAGGCTCCTTAAAACTGTCTATACTCTGCAAAGCATATTGAATGTTTGCCCGCAGGGGTCGGGATGTCCCAAAAAGGGGGGGCTATGAACGCTCATATTTTGGTCGTTGAAGATAATCCAGATAACAGCAAACTGGTTTCCTGGATACTGGAAGATGAAGGTTACGAAGTAACTTGTGTAGAGAGCGGAGAGCGTTGCCTGGCTATGCTTGATAAGGGGAGTTTTGATCTGATCCTGATGGACATTTCTCTACCGGGAATCAGCGGCAAAGAGGTGACTCGCCGTATTCGCCAGATTCCGCGCCTGCAGAAACTACCGATCCTAGCGCTTACGGCTCACGCCATTGAGACTGAGCAGCAAAGCATTTTGAACAGCGGTGTGGATGACCTGCTGACCAAGCCAATCAACGATGATCAATTGGTCAAAGTGATTCAGAAATATGTGGGAGTGAATAGCGCCCAATAAAAAAGGCCGGGAACGGCCTTTTTTATTGGGCTGAAAGTGATCAGCGCTCGGAACGGATTTTGTCGATCAGGAAGTCGACGACTTGCAACATCTCCTTTTGACTACCGGCCCCGCCGGCCGACACATGGTAATAACCGCCAACCACCAACTCAGGGGTGCCGGTTACGCGGTAAGCGCGCTGGCGTGCATCGGCCTGAGTCACTTGGGCTGTTACCGCAAATGAATCCATAGTTTTAACGAACGCCTCACCATCCAAGCCCTGCGCTGATACCACTGCAGAGATTTCAGCGGGGTTAATCAGCTGCTTGTTAAGTTTGTGCATCGCGTCAAAAAATGCAGGGTGCAGCTTCTCCAACTGACCCATTGCGGCAGCGGTGTAATAGAGCTTGGCGTGTGTCCACATAGCATCTGGCGGATTGCGACGCTGTTGCCACATGGCGGGCGAGCGCACCAGGGTCACGTCGTCAGCGAGGGTTTTCTTCCACTCTTCCAGAGGCGTTTCGAAGTTGTAACAATGGCCGCAGCCGTACCAGAACATCTCCGTAACTTCAATTTTGCCGGTTTTGGAAGGCTTGGGCTGGCCGCTGAGGATGGTGTAATGCTTGCCTTCCTCGAAGGTCGGCTTGGCGGGCTCGCCAGCAGCACTGGCAAACAGAGGCAAAGCCAGACCCAAAATCGCTAACAGAAAACGCATGTATTTCCCCTTTTCATTGCTGAAGATAAGCGGCTCGGACCGCTAGACGCATTAGAAGCAGACGCAGAGTGCGAGTTCCCGCCGCAATCAAAAAAGCGTGAACCCGTACAGATTAGTTCAAGCCGGCGATGTAGTTCGCTAAAGCGACGATCTCAGCATCCGATAGATGCTCAGCCGCTTTGCGCATGATCTGGGCTTCGCCGTCATTCACCCGTGCACCAGAGCGAAAATCGCGCAGTTGCTTCTCAATGTATTGGGCGTGCTGACCGCTGAGTCGAGGGAATGCCGCAAGGGCATTGCCTTGACCACGAGGGGAGTGGCAACCAGTGCAGGCGGGCGTTTGGGTGGCGAGATTGCCGGCGCGGTACACCTTCTCACCCAACGCCAATGCATCGACTTCAACGCCAGAGTTGAGGCGTACCTTCAACTCTTTTGCACCAGCCAGTTGGATGGGTTTAGCGGCATAGAAAGCCGCCATATCGGCGAGGTCCTGAACGCTGGAATTATTGAGCAGACCGGTCATCTCTGGGACCACGCGGACACCGGTTTTGATGTCGCTAAGCTGTTTAGTGATGTATTTTTCACCAAGGCCCGCCAACTTGGGAAAGTTGGGAGCGGGACTGTTGCCATCGGCACCGTGACACGCGGTGCAAACGGCTACCAGCGTTTCGCCTCGGGCGGCATCGCCAGCCGCAAAAGCGGCGGGTGCCAGAGCGGCAAAGCCGAGGGTCAGCAGAAATATACGAAGTGAATTGCTCATGACTATTCCCGTTATCGTCTAAAAGTGAACCGTTCAATCAAAGCAAAGCTGCGCATTCCGCAGGCTGGAAGCACAGGGTAATGAGATTTTGGCTGAGCTTATGATGTGCTTGCGCTTTGACGCCTGACGCTGCAAGTCGCCAGGGATGATTTGGGCTGGCATTATATACACTCGATTCCGATAACTCATCTATTTATATACCCTGCCCCGAGAGCCCCATGGCCGACCCCAATCTCTTTCGCAAAGCCCGCTTTCTCACCAGCGCACCCAGCCTGCACCAGTGCCCACCCGAAACCGGCTGCGAAGTCGCTTTCGCCGGACGCTCCAACGCCGGCAAGTCCAGCGCCATCAACACGCTCACCCAAAATGGTAAGCTCGCGCGCACCAGCAAAACCCCCGGCCGTACCCAGCTCATCAATTTTTTCGCCCTGGGCGATGAGCAGTTGCGCTTGGTGGATCTGCCAGGTTATGGCTATGCCAAAGTGCCGCTGGCGACCAAGCAGCAGTGGCAGGAGAATCTCGCTGAGTATCTGCAGAACCGCCAGACGTTGCGCGGCTTAGTGTTATTGATGGATATCCGGCACCCATTGCAGGCCTACGACACCACCATGCTCAACTGGGCAGTGGCGGGGGAAATGCCGGTCCACCTGTTGTTGACCAAAGCCGACAAACTGAGCCGCGGCGCCGCCCAGACCACTCTGATGCAGGTTCGCCAACACATAAAAAAATCCCGCGTGCAGGACTTGGTCAGTGCTCAAACCTTTTCCTCTCACACTGGAGAAGGGATGGAGGAATTGGAAAGCGTGATTCAACGCTGGCTCGAACCACCTGAAGATCAGCCCAACTCACCGGACCCCAACAGCGCGCCGTAACCTTCCCGATAAGACGGATAGTGCATCCGATAGCCAGAGGCCAACAGCCTGCGATTGCTGCAACGCTTGTTGCCTCCGCGCTCAGACGTACTTGGCACCAGACTGTCCGGGTCGACGCCGATACGCTCCGCCAACCAGCGGCGCACTTCCGCCCCGGGAGCCGGGCCGCTGTCGCAACCTATATAAAGAAGCTCCAGCGCATCCCCCGAAAAATGCCGGCGCAGTAAATGCGCAAGAAAACCTGCGCAGTCATCGGCGTGTATGCGGTTAGTAATCTCGTGCGAGCCGCCTTTGCCCGCCCGCACCTGACGCAATAAAAAGTCCCTTCCAGGCCCGTAAATTCCAGCAAAGCGGACAACGCACACAGGCAAACCGCTCTCACGCAGGAGCCCCTCCGCCCCCAAAAGGCAGCGCCCCGAGAAATGCTCCGGCAAAACTTCACTCTCTTCGTCCACCCACTCACCATCCCTCTGGTGATACACGCTGGTACTGGAGACAAACAGGATCAATCCTGGCGGCACCGCGCGCCATATCGCCAACAGGTTTTGCAGAGTTTCTACATAAGAACGCTCGTATGCGGCGGGGGTGTGATCGGCAGGAGTGAGCGTAATCACGACCGCGTCAAAAGCGCGGTTCTGCATACGCGCACAGATGGCCGCACTATCTGCGGCGCCGCACCAGAATTCCACCTTTGCCGGCACATCTCGCCGCGACCGGGAAACAGCAATGTGTCGATATTCCGGAAGCGAATGGACGGTGCGGCGAGCGATGTCGCCGAAACCGAGAAACAGCACACTTTTCGATTGCAAAATGCCCCCTCCTAAGGTTTATTTATCGCACTCATACCTCTGATAGATTTTGCCATGACGCTCACCGAGCTTCGCTACATAGTCACACTGGCGCAGGAACAGCATTTCGGCCGAGCGGCAGAGCGCTGTCATGTCTCCCAACCCACCCTCAGCATTGCGGTGAAAAAGCTGGAAGACGAACTCGAAACCGCCATCTTTGAGCGCTCCAAAACTCGGGTATACCCAACCCCCCTCGGCGAGCAGATTGTCCAACAGGCACAGAAGGTTCTCGAACAGGCGGCGGCGATTAGAGATATCGCCAGCTCAGGCAGAGATCAGTTGTCCAGCCCGCTGTCCGTGGGCGCCATTTTTACCATAGGCCCCTACCTGCTGCCGTATGTGATCCCGCAGCTGCAGAAACTCGCCCCCAAAATGCCGCTTTATGTGGAAGAAAGCTTCACCGGCACCTTGCGGCGGCGCATCCGCCAAGGCGAGCTGGACACCATTATCGTAGCCCTGCCTTTTACCGAGGCCGACGTGGTGACTCAGCCGCTGTATGACGAGGAGTTTGTGATTGTGATGGATCGCCACCACCCGCTGACCCGCTTCGGCGCCATCGAGCCCAATCAACTCACCGGTCATAATCTGCTGCTATTGGGCGAAGGCCATTGTTTTCGCGATCAGGTGCTGGAAGCCTGCCCCATGCTCAAACCATCCATTGATGACCCCAACGGCAGAGTGCGCACCGCGCGGGAAGGCAGTACGCTTGAGACACTGAAGTACATGGTCGCATCCGGCCTTGGCATCACCATTCTGCCGCGCTCTGCGGCGGTAGCCAGTCACTATGCCGATGATGCCTTGGTCGTGAAACCTTTCGCCGGCACCGCGCCAAAACGCACCGTCGCGCTCGCCTGGCGCGCCAGCTTTCCCCGCCACAAGGCCGTGGATGTATTGCGCGAAGCCATCTATGTGGGGCGTGCCGAACTGGCTACACATCAAAAAATCGCTCTGTGATACGCCGTGACTGCGGCTCCGTCCCTCGCCAAACTTTCCGTCACTGCGCTTAAGGGTGTGGGGGCCAATTTTGCGCAGACGCTCGCGCGACTCAACCTGCATACGGTGCAGGACATTCTGTTCCACCTGCCCCTGCGCTATCTCGACCGCACCACTGTAGTTCCCATCGGCGACTTGGCCCCCAATACCAGTGTGGTGATCGAAGGCGCAGTAGTTCGCTGCGATGTGGTGATGGGCCGCCGGCGCAGTCTGCTTGTTACCCTGCGGGATGACACCGGGCAGGTCAATCTGCGCTTTTTCCACTTTAACGCCGCGCAAAAAGCGCAATTTGCCGTCGGCGCAGAGATCCGCTGTTTTGGCGACCCGCGCCTTGGGTCATCCGGCGTGGAGCTGTATCACCCGGAATATGAGGTGATTCAACCGGGGGCCGCCTACAAACCGGTGGAACAATCGCTGACGCCGGTATACCCGACCACCGAAGGTCTGAGTCAGGCGCGATTGCGCAAACTGACCGCCCAGGCGGTTGACATGATGCGGCTGTCGCCGCCGGCGGAGCTGCTGCCCCGGGAGGTCAACCAGCAGTTCGAGATTTCCAGCCTCAGCGAGGCGCTGGCGTATGTGCACTTCCCACCCAAGGACGCGCCCATCCCATTGCTGCTCTCCGGCACTCATCCCTACCAACAGCGTCTGGCCTTTGAAGAAATGCTGGCCCACCACTTGGCGCTGCAACAAAGCCGCGCTCTGGCCCGCCGGGAGGCCGCGCCAGCACTGCCGGCTGATCCCGCGCTGCTGCAGGATTTTTACGGACGTTTGCCCTTTGCTCTAACCGGCGCCCAGCAGCGGGTGATCCACGATATCCATGCGGATATGGCCGCGCCCCGTCCCATGCTGCGTTTGGTTCAAGGTGATGTTGGGAGCGGCAAAACCCTGGTGGCTGCAGCGGCGGCCTTAGCTGCCGTGGGACAAAACTGGCAAGTAGCTCTGGTAGCACCCACGGAAATTCTCGCCGACCAGCACAAGCGCAATTTTGAAATCTGGCTGGCGCCACTGGGTTTCACCGTCGCTTGGCTGGTGGGCCGGCTGACGCCGAAACAAAAACAGGCAGCTTTAGATCTGATCGCCCATGGCTCGGCACAGCTCGTGGTCGGTACCCACGCGTTATTTCAAGAAAACGTGCGCTTTGCCCGCCTCGGTCTGGTAATCATCGACGAACAACATCTTTTTGGTGTGCATCAGCGGCTGTCCCTACTCGATAAAAATGTGTATTCGCCAGGCGGAGTTCCTCTGCGCCCCCATCAACTGGTGATGACCGCCACCCCCATCCCGCGCACTTTAGCCATGACCGCCTACGCGGATCTGGATCTGTCGGTAATCGATGAATTGCCGCCCGGGCGAACGCCGGTCAATACGGTGCTGGTT
>JAEZGT010000054.1 GCA_023416875.1 Pseudomonadota bacterium | reverse complement strand
AGGCCGAAGGCGCCGAACATCAACCACCAGAGCTGCGTCACGGCCTGGGCGGAAGGGCCAGCCGGGTCGAGGATGGAGTAGGGGCCGCTGCAACCGCTCAATAGCGGCGATGCGCTAGCGGCGGAGGTTTTTATCAATGTTTGCGACCAGGAATGTTTATGGAACACGAAGCCATCATCAGCAAAATGTCCCTTGGCCGGCACCCTATTCACCCCATGCTGATCCACTTTCCGGTTGCCGCCTTGGTTGCGTTGATCGGCGCGGACGTGGCCTATCTTGCCACCGACGATTTTTTCTGGGCGCGGGCGAGCTTGTGGCTGAGCGGCGTGGGCGCCTGCGGCGGCTGGCTGTCCGGCTTTGTCGGTATGATCGATCTGGTCACGGTGGCGCGTATCCGCCGTTTGATCACCGCCTGGTGCCACGCCACCCTCGCGGTCATGCTCTTGTCTTTTGCGTCCCTCAACTGGCTGCTGCGCTGGGGCGAACCGGACGCGCTGATTTGGCCTTGGGGTTTGTATGTTTCCGGCCTGACGGGTCTTCTCATCGGCGTCACCAGTTATCTCGGTGGCCAATTGGTGTATGAGCGCGCGGTCGGTGTGGATATCGAAATCGCCGTGGAGCATTCCCACAAACATTGATCCCATCACGGCAGCACCTCCGCTGCCGGTTTGGCTAACACCGTCCACACAATTCCCGTCATCAAAAACCAAAGAGCCACGTTGAGAACCCGGCACCAGCCGGCGATGGGTTTTTGACTGCGGTCCTGGGTGTGCAGCAACAACAAACCCGCCAAGGTGTGCGCCACTGCCAGCAGCGCCACCAGTGTCAGTTTGCCGATCAGCCACACCTCCACTGTGCGATTGAGCATAAACACCACCGTGCCGGACATAATGGCGAGCAGCGCTGCGGGAGTGGCAACGGTGGTGAAGACAAAACGAGCCACTGAACCGTATTTATGTTTAGGTTCACTGATGGCGGTGCTGCGCGAATGAATACCGGCGATCAGCGCCGGCAGATATAAGAGCGAGGCGCACCAGAAAATCAGCGTGATGATGTGCAGGGTGAGAAACCAGATCAACCAACGACTCCTGTGCGCTCCGTACATCTGCTCGCGGCAGATCCCCGATAGTTAACGCACCATAGAAGTCTGTGCCCCTGCATTCCGTTCGTTAACCCACAGGCGCTTTTTTCAGCTGAAACACTAGAGAAAAAAGACAGGGAGAACGTTCACTAAAATTCAGGTAAAAATAAGGCGGCCCTAACGCCGCCTTCAAAAAGCCCAATCCAAATAAATTTATTCTGGTGAATAGCTGCTGGTCAGTCCTTCGTTATCAGCAGACATTTCCACTACTACGCGACGATTTTCACTGCGACCGCGTTCATCGTCATTTGAGGCGACGGGATTTCCCTCGCCAAATGCTTCAACGTTCCAGTCATCCGCTTGAATGCCTTTATCGCGCAGATAATTGCGCACGCTCTCGGCGCGGCGTTGGGACAATTGCTCATTGTATTCTTCAGGGCCGGTAGCATCCGCATAACCACGAATGGTGACGGATTTTACGGATTCTCTGCCATCCAGTGCGCTGATCAGATCATCCAAAACACGCTTGGCGTCATCGCTCAAATCGGCGGAGTCGAAACCAAACAACAGAGTTTCATCACTGAGCGGTGCGCTGGATTCATTTGCGCTGTACTGCGCAGATTGATCACGGTCGCGCTCCAGTGCCGGATAATCTTCGCTCAGAGAATATTCGGTTTCAGTCTGGGTTTCCGTAGTCACCACCTCAGCTTCTTCAGCTTCGGCGCGGGTGGATGTATTTTGACAGCCAGTCATAAGGCCGGCGGCAAACATCAAGGCGAGTGCCAATTGGGTTTTGCGTAGGTTTTTCATATCAAAACTCCTGAATTGCTTTCCGCAATTGTCTTTTTAGGGATACATCGGAGGATGGAATTGCGAGGATTATGCCAATGCAAGGAGCGGCGCATTCTGCGGGCTTTTTTCATAAAAAATGAATTGGCCCGCAGAACCTTTACAAAAATCAGCCAACTTTACAGCGCGGCGTAGCGCGTTTTCGGCCGATATGTCGTAGATGACCCAACCTGGTTCACACTGAACGTTAGTTAAGCCGATCTTCAGTGAGATCGAACATCTAAGACAACAAATGCTTGATGGCAAGTCCACCGCCGCCGATCAGCACTGCAAAATAAAGTACCGTGGCGATATTTGTACAATGCCCGAGCAAAATCGCCACGCCGTCGCGCTGTGCGAGCCCCACCGCGTAGAAGAGGAGAGCAAGGCCTGGGAACGTGTTGCTGAAGGGCACAAAGCCGAAAGGTGCCATCAATACCAGCGCCGCTGCAATAAACGCGAGATTGTTGAACAGATTGACCGCCCGGCCCTCCGCGAGCGCAGCAAGGCGGTTGGAGCGGCTGATTTTTTCCAGGCGCAACACCCATTTAAGTCCCTGTTTCAATGCTGGACGCAGCGACTCAACTGCCACTGTTTTTTTCTTGACACGGGCGGGCAGCCAAAGCGGCCCCCGCCGTAAGCGGCTGACGCCTATCAGCAAAATAACCGCACCAAATAACGTGCTGACACCGGGTATGGAAACTGGAATCAAGAATACCAACGTGAGCATCGCGGCCAGCAGCAGCAAGCCCTCTTCACCACAGCGCTCAATAAGCTCATTGGTGGTCAGGGTGGAATTCTCCGGCAGATCCTCAATCAGGATTTCCAGCTGTTTGCTAAGTGCGGGTTTCGCCGGGTTTAACAGTTCAGGCATGTCATCTCTCTTTTAGTTAAGGTCCATAAGCCGAGCGGCGCATATAGTAATAGCATCGACTGGATATAGGGAATTTTTGTGCCCAGGCTCGCTTGGAAGTGGAGAGTTAATCACAGGGTGGTGCGAGGACCATATTTATATGTCGTCTGCGAGTGCTAATCGCTAGCGCTGCGGCTCATACCGCATTACTACGGCGCCGGAGCCCAACTCAAACCGGTTCACCAGTTTCAAATCGATCGGCTTGGGCAGTCCGGCAAATAATATTGGCCCGTAACCTGCCAACCGGGGGTGAACAATAAATTCGTATTCATCGATCAATCCCAATTCCGCCAACGCTAAAGGCACCTGTACGCCGCCCAGTAGCAAACCCTTGCCGGGTTGCTGTTTCAACGCTTGCACCGCATAGGCAACTGCCTTTGTGCATAGCCAATTCCTTCTCGAAGTTATTTTGTCGAGCCGAGGTGATCTAATTGTTGCTTAAAACATCCGCCACAAATTCTTCAGAAGTTCTGTATGTGCGCTCGCCAAAGTTGCTGTGATTTCCCTCGCGATCCCAACTGCCTACCACGCCATAAATGCGCGATTTGGGATCTTCCATGGTGCGTTCGTAAGTAAAGTATCTAAATTCATTCTCACCATCCCTTACGATAAGCGCGTAATAGCAGTTCGGCGGGGCATCCGTGTGAGGAAAAACAATAAGTATTGCGGGATGTTCCTCGATCGGGATGACGGCTAAACCATTGGCGTAGTCGGTCGAGACAATTTCTTCTGCCGCATGTACAAGTTTGTCTAAATTCCCGTGCAGCAAGTCCGCGTAGAACCAGCCCTCGGATTCAAACGCCCACTTGCTGATCACTCTATGCTGAAAATAGTAGATTCGCTGCGACTCGGACGGCTCCTCCGCGTTTTGCGATGAGGTGGCGCTTTCCGGTTCCTGCTTGGGAGTGGTCGCGGCGCATCCGGCAGTTAAAATAAAAAATAAAAACACAAAACGCTTCATGCTAAAAATCCTTCAATAGTTTCCAATTTTTATCGCCGAAATTCTGTCGGCTGTTCAAGTACTCCGGTTAGAGCCATTTGAAGATGGTTAACGACTTTTGTGATGCCTCTATCGAACTTTCTCCTGCGATTTTTTAACGGACCGGCTTTGTTGTGGCTCCCCTCCTCTTCGCCAGTAATCGCGCCGGCTACCGCCAATGCTAGCAGTCCGTCATCATTCGGCTAAATATAAATAAAGTCGATGGTCTTGTAAGAAGATATTTTTGGCTGTGTCGTTGGTGAAAGCACTTGGCCACCTTCGCAGGCAATGGATTCCCGCTTCGCGAGAATGACGAAAAAAGCTTGGCTGGATGTAGGCCATGAACTCCCGCTTTCGCAGGGATGACGGAAAAGCTTGGCAAGTTCCAGACCACGGATTCCCGCTTTCGCGAGAATGACGATAGATAAAAGTTTGGCGGGTTGATCGCAGACGTTAGTACACGCGGGAATGATTCAGCGACAGGTGCGGGGTTAGGTGGCAAGGCGCTACGACTTTCCTGTCATCCTCGCGAAGCGGGGATCCATGTGCGACGGATGCCGACGTGGCCCTCCGAAACGGGTTGACGACCCTACCAATAGCTTGTCGTTCCGGTCTTTTTCCTCCTAAAAAGCGTAACCAAGCCCCACGCTCCATACTCTAGCCCTAGTAGTTCACTGCCTTTTCTGGGAGAATGCGCGCGACTTTTTTTGCGCAGTTTTTGTCCAACTGCCGCCATGCACCGCGACCCCGCTTTTATGATCAAACAAGCCGAACACCTGTTTTCCCGCCCCAAGTATTGGGCTGCCTGCTTCGAACCGGCGCCTTTTCTGCCTATGTCCCGGGCGGAGATGGACCAGCTGGGCTGGGATTCTTGCGACATTATCATCATCAGTGGCGATGCCTATGTGGACCATCCGAGCTTCGGCACGGCGGTGATCGGGCGCTTGCTGGAGAGCCAGGGGTTTCGCGTGGGGGTGATTGCCCAGCCGGACTGGCGGTCTGCGGAGCCGTTCAAGGTGCTCGGCAAACCCAATCTGTTCTTCGGCGTGTCCGCCGGCAATATGGATTCCATGATCAACCGCTACACGGCGGATCTGCGCCTGCGCTCCGATGACGCCTACACCCCTAATAATGAAGGTGGCAAGCGGCCGGACCGGTCGGTGATTGTGTACAGCCAGCGCTGCCGCGAGGCCTATTACGATGTGCCCATCGTGATTGGCGGCATTGAGGCGAGTTTGCGCCGTATTGCGCAATACGATTATTGGAGCGATCAGGTGCGCAAATCCGTGCTGATCGATTCCGCTGCGGATATTTTGCTGTACGGCAACGCCGAGCGCGCGGTGGTAGATGTGGCTGACGGTTTTGCTGCCGGCAAGAGCATTGAAGAGATGCAATATATTCGCGGTACTGCAGTGGTGCGCGATGCGGTGCCGGAAGGTTGGGATGTGATCGACTCATCCCGCGTGGATTGGCCGAAAAATATCGATGCCATTCCTAATCCCTACGAGTGGAAGGATCAAACCACGCAATCCTGCAAAACCGACGATCAAGCCGACCCCAATGCCGAGCAGCCGGTGCGCATTATTCCCATGCCGCTGCATCGCCAGTTTGAATTGCACGAAGATAAAACCTGTATTCGTCTGCCGTCCTACGACAAGGTGCGCAATGACCGCGTGCTTTATTCCCACGCGTCGCGGGTTTTGCATCTGGAATCCAATCCGCACAACGCGCGCGCGCTGGTGCAGAAACACGGCACCAAAGAAGTGTGGATCAACCCGCCGCCAATTCCCTTGGAAACGGACGAAATGGATGCGGTGTTTGGTCTGCCATACGCCCGCGTACCTCACCCGAGTTATGGCAAGGCGACGATTCCTGCATACGACATGATCAAAACCTCCGTGAATATTATGCGCGGCTGTTTTGGTGGCTGTACCTTCTGTTCCATTACCGAACACGAAGGTCGAATTATTCAGAGCCGTTCGGAAGATTCCATCCTCAAGGAAATTGAAGAAATTCGCGATAAGGTGCCCGGATTTACCGGCACCATTTCCGACTTGGGTGGGCCGACCGCGAATATGTACAAACTGACCTGCAAAGACCCGAATATTCTGGCGAATTGCCGTCGGTTGTCCTGCGTATTTCCGAGCATTTGCAAAAACCTGATTACCGACCACTCGCCGACTACGCAGTTGTATCGCAAAGCCCGCGCAATTCCCGGCGTAAAACGTATCGCCATTGCCTCGGGGTTGCGTTACGACTTGGCAGTGGAAGATCCGGAATACGTGAAGGAATTGGTGACCCATCACGTGGGCGGTTACTTAAAGATTGCGCCGGAGCACACCGAAGATGGCCCGCTCAATAAAATGATGAAGCCGGGTATCGGCACCTATGAACGATTTAAGGAAATGTTTGAGAAATTTTCCAAAGAGGCGGGCAAAAAACAGTATTTGATTCCGTACTTCATCGCCGCGCATCCGGGTTGTGAAGATGAGGATATGATCAACCTCGCCTTTTGGTTGAAGAAAAATAATTACCGCCTGGACCAGGTGCAGACCTTTTATCCATCCCCTATGGCCATGGCCACTGCCATGTACCATTCGGAAAAAGATCCGCTGCATAAAGTCAGCTATAAAAGTCGCAGCGTACGCACTCCACGCACCATTGATCAGCGCCGTTTCCAAAAAGCGTTGTTGCGTTTCCACGACGAAAAAAATTGGCCGATGCTGCGCGAACAATTTCGCAAAATGGGCCGCGCCGATCTCATTGGCGATGGCCCCAAAGCGCTGATCCCAGATGAAGCCCCGCGCTTCAAACGTGTAGCGCCGAATAATCAGGCCAAGCTGCGCAATAAACTCAATGCCGCCGCTCGCGGCCCGAAAGGGAAGGGCCGCCGCCGCTAAGTGGCCCATCTGCGACGGACCGCTATACTCCTTTTTATCTGCCCGGAACCGTGACTTCTCAGTCGCGTGCGGGCAGCGCCTTGCAAATTTCTCAAGTTTGGACTTGTCCCCCTGCTACTTCTGCGCGGCTGCTGTTTTGAGGGCGAAATGGAGGTAGCAGTCACCTTGAGTGTTTTAGGGTGTGTTGACT
>JAEZGT010000327.1 GCA_023416875.1 Pseudomonadota bacterium | reverse complement strand
TTCCTCTCCCATCGCCATGCGGCCAAAACCTAGGCAGGTTACCCCATCGACGTCTTTATTAAGTGCGATGGCATCGAAGCATGTGCGCTCTTCTATTTGGTGCGGAACTGGGTGTTGCAGCAGTATGCCGTGCACGGCGGGATTGGCATTGAGTTCTTGGATTTTCGCGAGAAGTTGTTCGGTGGTGGTTTCTTTGGGCAGTTCCACTTTGAGGGAGTCCATGCCGATGCGGGTGCAGGCATTGCCCTTCATTTTGACGTAGGTCGCGGAGGCGGGGTCATCCCCGACGAGGATGGTGGCGAGAATAGGTGTGACACCGCTGGAGGCTTTGATCGCGGCGACCCGCGCCGCCAATTCTGTTTCGGTTTTTTGCGCCAGTGCTTTGCCGTCGAGGATGAGTGCCGCCATGATCTAGAGTCCAGGTTTTTCGCAGAGTATGAAGGCTGCGCATTTTCCCACAGGGTCGGCCGTCCGCCAACGACCAGTCGCATCTTTTTATGGATTATTAACTCGGCGCATCCCGCATTTGCATCGCGTTGTATGGAGGTTTGGCAACAGCCAAATTGATCGTTGACGAGCTATCGGGTCATGGGTATGATGCGCACCTCTCGAATGGCGGCCCCTCTCGGGTTTTCAATACGGCCTTTCGTGTCGGCGGAGTGTAGCGCAGTCTGGTAGCGCGTCTGCTTTGGGAGCAGAATGTCGGGGGTTCGAATCCCTCCACTCCGACCATTCCTGAGATGTTTGTCTGCGGTCCATGCGGCCTGCTGTCCAGCTCGGGCCAGAAGGAAAGCAACACGAGCGCCCGTAGCTCAGCCGGATAGAGCAACGGCCTTCTAAGCCGTGGGTCGGGGGTTCGAGTCCCTCCGGGCGCGCCATACACCCTGGTGTCCCGGCGGTGCAGTTATGGTGACTGTAGCTCAGTTGGTAGAGCCCTGGATTGTGATTCCAGTGGTCGCGGGTTCGAGCCCCGTCAGTCACCCCATTCCAATTTCATACCTCCTTTAAATTCCTCTTCGTTACTTATCGTTCGGATTGCTATCGCACGGTCGAGAGATTTGATCTTTTGTTTCAATCCCGCAGGTCGTGCATTAATATCTACGCATTTTGGGCGGTGGTATCTGCGCGACTTCGATAGCCGGAATTCCGGCTTCAATAGGCAAGTGCAGAATCGTTTATCTCATCGAAAGAGGGTATTGGTTTGAGAAAAGGAATCATCCTGGCGGGCGGCAGTGGCACCCGTCTTTATCCACTCACCCAGGTGGTCAGCAAACAGCTGATGCCGGTCTACGACAAACCCATGATCTATTACCCGCTCGCGACGTTGATGCAGGCGGGAATCCGCGAAATCCTCGTTATTACCACGCCCGCCGAGCGCGATCGTTTTGCCGCATTACTTGGCACTGGCGAGCAATTTGGGGTCCAAATTGAATACGCAGTGCAGCCGTCGCCCGACGGATTGGCGCAGGCTTTTATCATTGGTGAAAAATTCCTAGATGGTGCATCCGCTGCTCTGGTCCTCGGAGACAACTTGTTTTACGGCCACGATCTGGTTAAGTCACTGCAGGCGGCCGCTGCTCAGGAATCCGGCGGTACAGTGTTTGGCTATCACGTGGCTAATCCCAAGGCTTATGGAGTGGTGGAATTCGATGCTGCCGGCAAGGTGCTTTCCATCGAGGAAAAACCCGCGCAGCCGAAATCAAATTATGCCGTTCCCGGAATTTATTTCTTTGATAGCCGCGTGGTTGAGTTCGCAAAAAATGTAAAACCATCGCCACGCGGTGAGCTGGAAATCATCGATGTGATTAATCAATATCTGCGAGCTGATTCGTTGCGGGTGGAAGTTATGGGGCGCGGCACTGCATGGCTGGATACCGGAACTCATGACGATCTACTGGCAGCGGCACAATTTATTGCGACACTCGACAAGCGCCAGGGGTTGAAGGTGAATTGCCCTGAGGAAGTGGCGTTTCGGAATAAATGGATTTCCGCAGAGCGCCTGCGTGAAATTGCAGAGCCGCTGCGCAAGAGTGGCTATGGAGAGTACCTGCTGAGATTGTTGGATAACCGGGTATTCTGATGAGATTTCTTGATACCGCAATTGCAGATGTAAAAATTCTCGAGCCTGCAGTCTTCGGTGATGAGCGCGGGTTTTTTATGGAAACCTTCCGCGCTGACGAATTCGCGCGACTGACGGGTGCAAAACCCTTCGTGCAGGATAATCACAGTAAATCCGCCCACGGCATATTGCGCGGGCTGCATTACCAGCTTGAACAAACCCAGGGAAAGCTTGTGCGGGTTGTGGCCGGCGCTGTGTTCGATGTGGCAGTGGATATGCGTCACTCATCTCCCACCTTTGGGCGTTGGGTCGGCGTAGAGTTGTCCGCAGAAAACAAGCGTCAGCTTTGGGTACCCGAAGGTTTTGCCCATGGGTTTTATGTGCTGACGGAGTCGGCGGAATTTGTGTACAAGTGCACGGATTATTATCACCCGCAGTCAGAAGTTTCCCTACTTTGGAATGATCCCACTGTTGCCATCGATTGGCCTTTGGTAAACGGTGTTGCGCCCAAGCTTTCCGGCAAAGACTTAAACGGTCTCGCATTCGCCCAGGCTCCTAAATTCAATTGAGGGATTCATGCGTATTTTAGTAATTGGCAAAAGCGGCCAGCTGGCCTGGGAGTTGGGCCGCTCAATTCCCGAGAATTGGAATGTGGCGCTGCACGGTCAGGATGAACTGGATATTCGCTCACAGGAACACGTTCATGAACATATCACCCGAGAACGGCCAGAGTTAGTCATCAATTGTGCTGCGTATACAGCGGTTGATAAAGCTGAGACTGACAGTGCTACTGCCTATGCGATAAATGAAAGTGGCGTTCGCAACTTAGCGTTGGCTTGCCGCGAAAATAATGCTCGATTGTTTCACGTCTCGACGGATTTTGTTTTTGATGGCCGTGCGAATCAACCCTATAACACTGATGCTCCGGCTAATCCTTTAGGGATTTACGGTGCATCGAAATGGGCTGGTGAGCAATTGGTAACGAATCTTTTGCCCGAATCCTCTATGGTGGTACGCACTTCCTGGGTTTACTCGTCCCATGGCAACAACTTTGTCAAAACCATTTTGCGTCTCGCTAAAGAGAAGCCTCAAATTGGCATAGTTGCGGACCAGATCGGCAGCCCCACCTGGGCCAAAGGTCTTGCCAGCTGGCTCTGGACTATCGCGGCCAAACCGAATGTAAAAGGTGTCTTTCATTGGAGTGATGCGGGCGTCGCATCCTGGTACGACTTTGCGGTCGCCATCCAAGAACTCGGATATGAAAAAGGCTTGCTTGATAAGGTCATACCGATTAACCCGATTCCCACCGAGGCCTATCCTGTTCCCGCCCGCCGCCCCAAATTTTCTGTCCTCGACAAGCGTTCCGCAGAAGACGTTTCCGGGATTAAATCTGTTCACTGGCGACAGCAACTGTCGCAAATGCTGGATGAGCTGAAATGAGCAAAACCTATCTTGTTACCGGCGCTGCCGGCTTTATCGGCTTTTTTGTCGCACAGAGGTTGTGTGCTCAGGGTCACCAAGTGGTCGGACTGGACAATCTTAATGATTATTACGACGTAGGTTTAAAAGAGGCGCGCCTGGCGTTGCTGCAGCAAAAGCCGAACTTCCGTTTTGTGCACCTGGATTTGGCGGATCGCAAAGGCATTGCCGATTTGTTCGCCCGGGAAAAATTTGACCGGGTTATTCATTTGGCCGCCCAGGCCGGAGTGCGCTATTCCCTCGATAATCCGTTGACTTATGTTGATAGCAATTTGCTTGGTCACATGACGATTCTGGAGGGCTGTCGTCATCACCAGGTTGAACATTTGGTGTATGCATCCAGCAGTTCGGTATACGGCATGAATAAAAAAATGCCGTTTGCCACGGAAGACTCAGTGGACCATCCCGTCTCACTTTATGCTGCGACCAAAAAAGCCAACGAATTGATGTCACACACCTATTCGCACCTCTACGGAATTCCCACCACAGGTTTGCGTTTTTTTACGGTATATGGACCCTGGGGACGGCCGGACATGGCGCTGTTCAAGTTCACCAAGGCGATTTTGGAAAATCGTCCTATCGATATTTACAACAACGGTGACCTCAGTCGCGATTTCACTTACATAGATGACATAGTCGAAGGCATATTGCGTATCGATCAAGTGATCCCTCAGCAGGACCCGTCCTGGACGGTGGAGTCTGGTTCGCCAGGAGACAGTAGTGCGCCTTATCGCATCTATAACATTGGCAATGGCCGCCCGGTGAAGCTGCTGGATTTTGTTGCCGCGCTGGAAAATGCACTTGGCAAAACCGCACAAAAGAACTTTATGCCGATGCAGCCCGGCGACGTTTATGCCACTTACGCAGACACGCAAAACCTTTACGCCACTACCGGTTATCAACCAAGTGTGGGTGTGGAGGAGGGCGTCACGCGTTTTGTGGAGTGGTACCGGAATTTTTATCAGGTGTGAGATCTCGGCGGCTTTTTCCATAAATGGAAATACCCGGTTAACGTTTGCAAGTATATTGGAGCAAAAATGAAAATTGCGATCGTAGGTACAGGTTATGTAGGGCTGTCCAATGCGGTGCTCTTTGCCCAGAACCATGAAGTGGTAGCACTGGATTTGGTGCCGGAAAAGGTGGCGATGATCAATGATCGAAAATCACCGATTGTCGACGCAGAGATTGAAGATTTTCTCGCCAATAAAACGCTGAATCTCAGAGCGACGCTGGATAAAAAAGACGCTTATGAGGGCGCGGAGTTTGTGGTTATTGCCACACCGACGGATTACGATCCGGACACCAACTACTTTAATACCCGCTCAGTGGAAGCGGTGATTAAAGATGTCGCAGCGCTGAATCCGCAGGCGGTGATGATTATCAAATCCACCATTCCTGTGGGTTTCGTACAAAACATAAAAGTATCGGTGGGCAACGAGCAGGTGATTTTCTCGCCTGAGTTTTTGCGCGAAGGCAAGGCGCTGTACGACAACCTGTATCCCTCTCGGATTATTGTGGGCGAGCGTTCTGAGCGCGCCGAAGTATTTGCCGGCTTGTTGAAGGAAGGCGCAGTCAAAAAAGATGTTCCGGTGTTGTATACGGACTCTACCGAAGCGGAAGCCATCAAATTGTTTTCCAATACCTTCCTCGCTATGCGTGTGGCGTTTTTTAACGAGCTCGATACTTACGCCGAGTCCCACGGTTTGAACACCAAACAAATCATCGATGGTGTCTGCCTGGATCCGCGCATCGGCAACTACTACAACAATCCTTCATTCGGTTATGGCGGTTATTGCCTGCCAAAAGATACCAAACAGCTGCTCGCGAATTATCACGAAGTGCCGAACAATCTTATCCGCGCAATTGTCGACGCCAACCGCACCCGCAAAGACTATATTGCGGACTCTGTAATCAAGCGTGGTCCGAAGTGCGTTGGCATTTATCGTTTGATCATGAAAGCCGGGTCCGATAATTATCGCGCCTCGTCAATTCAGGGGGTGATGAAGCGGATCAAGGCCAAAGGGATACCGGTTGTGGTTTACGAACCTGTGCTTACAGAGGAATCGTTCTTCAATTCGCCGGTTATTCGCGATCTCGAAAAATTCAAAAAGCAGTGTGATGTGGTGATTGCTAATCGCATGGTGGATGAAATCAAGGATATTGCAGACAAGGTCTACACCCGCGACTTGTTCAACAGCGACTGATCGGTGCAACGGCCGTAATTTTTTAACAACGAGTGTTAACAATGGCAAAAACATTATTGGTGACGGGTGGTGCTGGTTTTATCGGCGCCAATTTCGTGCATTACTGGTTGCAGCAATATCCGCAAGATCGGGTGGTGGTGCTGGATGCTTTAACCTACGCCGGCAATCGGGCGAATCTCGATCCTGTGGCAAACAATCCGCAATTAAAATTCGTAAAAGGTGATATTGCCGATACGGATTTGGTGGAGAAACTGCTGGTGGACGAAGCGGTGGATACCCTGGTGCATTTTGCTGCGGAATCCCACGTCGACCGCTCCATTCTCGGTCCCGATGCCTTTATCCAAACCAATATCATTGGCACTTACAGTTTGTTGAAAGCGGCCAAAAAAGTATGGCTCGACGGTGCAGAAAAAAAACCGCACCGTTTTCATCATGTATCCACGGACGAGGTTTACGGTACCTTGGGGCCGAATGATCCGGCTTTTACCGAAAATACCCCTTATGCGCCGAATTCACCTTACTCCGCAAGTAAGGCAGCTTCGGATCATTTGGTGCGCGCTTATCACCATACTTATGGGCTCGAAGTTACCACCTCGAATTGCTCAAACAATTACGGCCCCTTCCACTTTCCGGAAAAGCTGATTCCCTTGGTGATTACCAATATATTGCACAATAAAAACCTCCCCGTTTACGGTGATGGTTTGCAGATTCGCGATTGGCTTTATGTGGAAGATCATGCGCGAGGGATCGATTTGGTACTGCAAAAAGGCGTGGTGGGGGAGAACTACAATATCGGCGGCCACAACGAGTGGGCGAATATCAATATCGTAAAACTGATCGGCAAGCTCCTGGAGGAAGAATTCGCCAAGGATCCGCGCTGGGCGGAAAAATATCCGCAGGCGGTTGCGGCCATGAACAGCAACACAGAGAGCTTGATCACGTATGTGAAGGACCGCCCAGGTCACGATCGCCGTTACGCCATCGATGCCAGTAAGACCGGCAGTGAGTTGGGCTATAAACCTCACGAGTCATTTGAAACGGGCATACGCAAGACTGTGCGCTGGTATCTGGAAAATGACGCCTGGTGGCGCGCCGTGATGGATGGGTCCTATAAAGATTGGGTTGCTCGGCAATATACCTAACTGGAGAAAATGGGGCTGATGTTAATCGGTCCCAAGCACCAAGAACAGCAATACCAAACTCAATGCCCATCCTACCGCTGCGCAGCTTTTCCAAAAGCGCAGCGGATCTCTCTCGATCAACGGTTGCTCGCGCAGACTTAACCATTCCGGGTTGGGGCGCCGCAGATCAGTCAGCCACTCTGATAATGCCTCATAACGCCGTAAGGGTGACAAGCTCACGGACTTTTCTATGGCTTTGTCCAGCCAGGCGGGCACCAGCGGGTTGATGCCGCTGGCGGGAATATAGGTCAGCGACTGAAGTGTTTTGGGATTGGTGACTTCCGCGTACCGGTTGCCGTAGGGCTTTTTCCCGGTCAGCATCTCGTAACAGATAACGCCTAACGAAAACTGATCAGCGGCCTCGCCGGGTTTATTGCCCGTGCGGTGCTCGG
>JAEZGT010000326.1 GCA_023416875.1 Pseudomonadota bacterium | reverse complement strand
TGCAGGAGCAGGTAAAACGTCTGGCCGATGAACAGGCGCGCCGGGAAAAAGAGCAGGAAGATCGCCGTCTGGCGGCCCTGCAGAGCGAACTCGCCGATATGCGCATGCTGCTGGAACAGCAAATGTGGCGTATGCGCGAGCAGGGCACACCCGTCGCCGCGCCAGTGACAACGCCAGTCCAGGATGCTCTTCAAACGCATTTGGGTACTTTGGGATTGCCGTCCGGTCTGGTCAAAAAACTGGCGCTGGCCGCCAAACCCGGCAAACGCCTTAATGCCGCCTGGCGCGATGCGCTGGCGCAGCTCACCCAACACGTGGCTACGGATACTTCCGACCGGGTACAGAAGGGCGGTGTGTTCGCCTTTGTCGGCCCGACCGGGGTGGGCAAAACCACCACTATCGCCAAACTCGCTGCACGTTATGTGCTGGAGCACGGCCTTGGCAAAGTCGCGCTGATCACGACGGATACCTATCGCGTCGGTGCTCATGACCAACTGCGCTCCCTCGGCCGCATTCTGAATGTGCCCGTGCGCGTGGTGGATCAGGAGCGCGGCCTGCCGACGGTGATCGCGAGTTTGAAGAATTATCCCTTGATCCTGATCGACACCGCCGGCTTCCGCCAGGGCGACCCGCTCCTGAAAGAGCAGGAAGCGCTGCTGGATTCGTGCCCTGGGGTCGAGCGGATTTTGGTCCTCGCCTGCAACAGCCAGCTGCAGACTCTGAAGGCATCCGCCCATGCCCACAACAGCGGCAAATTGCGCGGCTGTGTGCTGACCAAACTGGACGAAGCCGGCAGTCTCGGCGAAGCCCTCGGCGTGGTGATCCAACAGAAGCTGCCGGTGCTCTATTGCACCGATGGCCAGGCCATCCCCAACGACCTGTCTGTCGCCTCCGCTGCCGCGCTGGTGGCAAAGGCGGTCGGCATGATGAAGGCGCAGAAGGGCAGTCTGGCGGCGGGGTCGGCGGTTTAAGCCTGGGAGATGAGGCCCTTCGACTACGCTCAGGGCCTGTTTCCCGCGAGCGTAGTCGAAGCCGGTGCCTTTGAGATAAGCATCTATACTGAAAACATTCACTGCCCAGGCCGCGTCCGGGCCGTCCACACAAGGTAATGTCTTGCATGAGTTCAAGTCGTCCAGTCAAAGTTATCGCGGTCACCGGAGGTAAGGGTGGGGTGGGTAAGACCAACCTGTCGGTCAATCTCAGTATCGCGCTGGCGGAAATGCAGCGTCGTGTGGTGCTGATGGATGCCGACTTGGGACTGGCGAATGTGGATGTGCTTTTAGGTTTACAAGCGCGTTATACGCTGGCGGATGTGCTCAGCGGTGAACGCCAGATTCGCGACATTTTGTTAAACGGCCCCGGCGGGATAAAAGTGGTGCCGGCGTCCTCGGGCGTCGCCAATATGGCCAAGCTGTCCAATCAGGAACACGCGGCCATCATTCACTCGTTCAGCGAACTCAGCGATCAGATCGACATATTGATGATTGACACTGCGGCGGGCATTTCTGACACAGTCGTCAGTTTCGTGCGTGCGGCGCAGGAAGTGTTAGTAGTGGTATGCGATGAACCGTCCTCCATCACCGACGCCTATGCTCTGATCAAACTACTCAATACCGAACACGATGTTTTCCGTTTCCGGGTGATTGCCAATATGACGCGCACCCAGCAGGAGGGCACTAACCTGTTCAATAAATTGAACGGCGTATGCGAGCGTTTCCTCGATGCGTCGCTGCAATATGTCGGCTCCGTGCCATTCGACGAGAACGTGCGCAAAGCAGTACAGAAGCGCAAAGCACTGCTGGAATTTGCCCCGCAATGCAAAGCGTCCCAGGCGATTCGCGCATTAGCGCATAAGGTCGACAGTTGGCCGGCGTCCCACGCTGCGCGCGGCCATTTGGAATTTTTCTTCGAGCGATTGCTGCAGTCTGCGCATGTTGGATGATGCGCGGCGCAATCAAGCACATATAAAGAACCAAGCCATGACAACAACGCCCTCTCGACCTCTGCTTCCCCCTGCGCGCGCCGGGGCACTGGAATACGCCCCGATAAAACGTATGCAGTGTGGGCGGCGCGCCTGAGCGCCTATTGCGAAGTCATCAGCGGGTATTTCAGTGATAGCAGGCCGAATGGTATACGAGCGAACTCAAGAAGTCGGCATACGGCCGGTGCAGATTGAACAATATGCTTACCTCGTTAAGCGTATCGCCCTGCACATGATTGCACGTCTGCCGGCGAGCGTTCAGCTCGATGATTTATTGCAGGCCGGCATGATCGGCCTGCTGGAGGCCGCGCAGAAATTCGATGGCAGCAAAGGCGCCTCGTTTGAAACCTACGCCGGCATCCGCATTCGCGGCGCCATAGTGGACGAAATGCGCCGCGGCGATTGGGTACCTCGCTCCGTGCACCGCAATACCCGTCGCATCACCGAAGCTATGAAATATCTTGAGGCCCGGCTGGGGCGCGAGGCGACCGATGCGGAAATCGCCGCCGAAATGGAAATCACCCTCGACGAATATCATGCAATGGCCAATGACAGTCTTAGCGGTCGGCTGTTCAGTCTCGACGAAACTCTTCATGAAGAGGAAATTAATACCACCCAAATTTCGGTCAGCGAAATGCTGCAGGGACCTGCTGAAGTCGCTCAGCGCAAAGCGCTGCAAAAAGCGCTGGCGGAGGCCATCGACGATCTGCCGGAGCGGGAAAAACTGGTGTTGTCCCTGTATTACGAAGAGGAAATGAATCTCAAGGAAATAGGTCTTGTGCTCGGCGTCAGCGAATCCCGGATCTGCCAAATCCACAGCCAGGCGGCACTTAAACTCAAGAAAAAACTCAGCGCTTGGTAAGCCGCACGATACGCGTCGGTTTGTGAATCGTTTTATAAAACATCTACCAGCCGAATCGCGGCCGAGCGAGAAATTTTCTGGCCGCATGGCAGCGACGGACTAGACTTGTAGAAAGTCGAGCCCGTCAACATAGAACGGGCTTGCGCGAAACGACAAACCCGCCGATACAACCAATACGAGTGGGAAACTGGAGGTAGCGTTGGACAAAAACATGAAAATCCTCATTGTTGACGATTTTTCGACAATGCGCAGGATCATCAAAAATCTGCTGCGGGATTTGGGTTTTACCAACACTCAAGAGGCAGATGACGGTACCACCGCGCTACCTATGTTGCGCAGTGGAGACTTCGATTTTCTGGTGACTGACTGGAATATGCCGGGCATGACGGGCATAGATCTGCTGAAGCAGGTACGTGCCGATCCCCGTCTGGCATCGCTGCCAGTACTGATGGTTACCGCCGAAGCCAAGCGCGATCAGATTATCGAAGCTGCCCAAGCTGGCGTGAATGGTTATGTCGTCAAGCCGTTCACCGCGCAGGTGTTAAAAGAAAAAATCGACAAGATTTTTGAACGTGTCGGCGGCTAATTAAATTCTCAGCGGTGGGTCCGGTAATAATGGATACAGCACGTCAACTGGCAAACGACGCAGAATTTGTCGCCGAATTACAGGATTGCGCCAAACTTCTCATCGAAAAACTGCAGAACAATAATTTCGCGGAGGCCTCGCGACTTATTCATAATCTGTATGAAGTGCGCGACCGCCATATTTTTAATTCGGTCGGCAAACTCACTCGCGCCCTCCACGACGCCATCGTCAATTTTCATGTGGACGCCAACCTCTATCCAGAGGCCAACTCCTCGGAAATCCGCGATGCATCCGACCGCCTGCAATACGTCATCCGCATGACCCAGGACGCGGCGAACAGAACCATGGACCGGGTGGAAACCGCCGCGCCGATTGCCGCCAATCTCGGTCAGGAGGCGCATTCCCTGCGCGCTGAATGGTCCCGTCTGCAACGACGTGAATTGAGTAAAGAAGAATTCGGCAAACTCTACGGCCGCATCAACGAATTCCTCGAACAGATGGGTGAGGGCACTGATGCGCTCAATCAGAATCTGCAGGCGATTATTTTGGAGCAGGGCTATCAGGACCTCACCGGACAATTGCTTAAAAAGGTGATAGGTCTGATTACCGATGTGGAAAAGGAATTGGTGAATCTGGTGCGCATCGCCGGTCATGTCGAAGAAGTGACCGGTATCACCGCTGACCGCAAGGTTAGCGACAAACGCGCCGATGGTTCCATTGATGCTGAAGGTCCGCAAATCCATGCCCGCCCCGATGTGGTAAACGGGCAGGATGAGGTGGACGATCTTTTATCTAGTTTGGGTTTTTGAGGTGCTGAATGTCGTTCAGCGAAGATGACGAAATTCTTCAAGACTTCCTGGTGGAGGCGGGAGAGATTCTTGAAAAACTGTCCGAGCAATTGATCGAGCTGGAACAGCGTCCGGATGACCGCAATTTGCTCAATGCGATTTTCCGCGGGTTTCACACCGTCAAAGGCGGCGCCGGCTTTTTGCAGTTGGATGCCATGGTGGAATGCTGCCATGCCACGGAAAACCTTTTCGATATATTGCGCAACGGCAACCGCAACGTCACACCAACCTTGATGGATGTGGTGTTGCAGGCATTGGATACGGTCAATTCCCAATTCCAACAGATTTCCCAGCGCGAAGAGCCCATCCGGGCTCCTGCCGAATTGATGGCCCGCCTGGCTGCGCTCGTCAATGGTGATGACGCGCCTAGCGCGCCGCCGCCCGTCAAAGCGGAAAAACCTGCCAAAACGGAAAAACCTGTCAAAGCTGAGCAGCCCGCCCAGGCGTCGGCGGCCAAAGCCGAGCAAAAGTCTGCACCGGCGAAAGCGAGCGGCCTCGATCTTACCGACGACGAATTCGAAGGTTTTCTCGATGCCATCAGCAGCAAACCTGCAGGGGCGAAACCTGCAACTGTGAAACCCTCCTCACCAGCTGTGGCTGCCGCTGCGGGTGATGAAATCACCGAAGATGAATTTGAATCCCTGCTGGATCAGCTGCACGGCTCCGGTAAAGGTCCAGGCAAAACTCCGCCGCCTGCGCCGCCCGCTCCTGCGGCTTCGAACTCCAGCGGCGATGAAATCAGCGATGACGAATTTGAGTCGCTACTCGACCAGATCCACGGTGTCGGCAAGGGCCCTGGCGTTGCGCCTCCTGGGGCGGATGCCGCCAAAACGCCGACCGCTCCCGACCCAGTGCAATCCGCACCTGGGGAACTCATCACCGATTCCGAATTTGAGGACTTGCTCGATCAATTGCACGGCCGCGGCAAAGGTCCATCCGTCGCCACCACCAAAGCCAAAGCGAAGTCCGTAGCGGCCACGACCCCGTTAGAAAATGCCGCGCACGATGAAGTGCAAAGCGCCGCGCCTCAATCGCGCAGTCCCGGCGCCGGGGGCAGCCGCGACAGTGGCCAGACCGCCGCGTCCGCCAACGCCGCCAATCAGGCGGAAACCACCGTGCGGGTGGATACCCAACGGCTGGACGACATCATGAACATGGTGGGTGAACTGGTGCTGGTGCGTAACCGCCTGGTGCGTCTGGGTCTGGATTCTTCAGACGAATCTCTATCCAAAGCTGTGGCCAATCTCGATGTGGTGACGGCGGATCTACAGACTGCGGTCATGAAAACCCGCATGCAGCCGATCAAAAAAGTATTCGGGCGCTTCCCCCGCGTGGTGCGCGATCTCGCCCGCAATCTGAAAAAAGAAATCAATCTGGAATTGGTGGGCGAAGAAACCGATCTCGATAAAAACCTGGTGGAGGCACTCGCCGATCCATTGGTCCACCTGGTGCGCAATTCCGTTGATCACGGTATTGAACTGCCCGCCGTCCGCGAAAGCGCGGGCAAATCCCGCATCGGCAAAGTGGTGCTGGCGGCGGAGCAGGAGGGCGACCATATATTGCTGTCCATCACCGACGACGGCGCTGGCATGGACCCGGTAAAACTGCGGGAAAAAGCCGTGGAAAAAGGCCTTATGGATTCTGATGCGGCGGCCCGGCTGTCCGACGTCGAAGCGTTTAATTTGATTTTTGCCCCGGGATTTTCCACCAAGACGGAAATTTCCGATGTGTCCGGTCGCGGCGTCGGCATGGACGTGGTGAAAACCAAAATTTCCCAGCTCAACGGCTCCATCGAAATTCAATCAAAAAAAGGCGAGGGCACGCGCATCAGTATCAAGGTGCCGCTCACCCTCGCCATTATGCCCACGTTGATGATCATGCTCGGTCGCCAAGCGTTCGCGCTGCCGCTGGTGAACGTCAACGAAATTTTCCAAATGGACTTGACCAAAGCCCACGTGGTGGACGGTCAGGAATGCGTGACCATCCGCGATAAAGCGATTCCGATTTTTTATCTAAAACGCTGGTTGGTGCGCGGCCACGACGACCGCCGAAAAATACCCGGCGCCCACGTGGTGATTGTCACTGTGGGCACACGTCGCGTCGGTTTTGTGGTGGATCAATTAATCGGTCAGGAAGAAGTGGTGATCAAGCCCCTCGGCAAAATGCTGCATGGCACACCGGGAATGGCCGGTGCCACCATCACCGGCGACGGCACCATCGCGCTGATTCTGGACGTTCCGAGTTTGTTAAAACGCTACGCTGGCGGAAATTAAAAAAGCCGCACGGATGCGCAGTACTGAATTATGTGGGGAAGGGAAGTTATTGAGAGACCGTCACCCGCGGGACACGGGTGGCGAGCCTCCAGGGATGGATTTACGGCGTGTCTCTCAATCATTTCCCTTCCCCTTACCTCGATCTATTAATCGACACCCATTGATCTGCCGAACCAATGCTTGTCGACAGGCGTAAACCGTGCAGAAAATCAAATCCAAAAGCGGGGGTGGCCATGGTTTATAAAGTGTTGGTCGTGGACGACTCCAGTTTTTTCCAGGGGCGCCTCAAAGAAATGATCAATGAGCACCCGGAACTTCAGGTGATTGGCGTTGCCGCCAATGGCCAGGAGGCGATTGAACTGGCGGAAAAGCTCCAGCCGGATATTATTTCCATGGACTATGAAATGCCGTTTCTCGACGGCGTTTCCGCCGTGCGGGCCATCATGGCAAAACGTCCAGTGCCCATTGTGATGTTTTCCTCCCTCACTTATGAAGGCGCGCGTATCACATTGGACGCGCTGGAAGCCGGCGCAGTGGATTTCATCCCGAAAAATTTTGCCGAGGTATCGCGCAATTCCGCCGCCCTGAAAAAGAAACTGCACGACACCCTGCTGACCTTTGCCCGCCAAGCGCAACCACGGGCCATTTCCACCGCACCGCAACGACAACCTATTCCGCATAAACCTCCCGCGCGGACATCCATCGAACCGCCGCCGCGAAAATTAACGGAGCCGCCGACCGTTCAGCGCAGCCTGAAAGGCAAAGTCAAAATTTTGGTAATAGGCGCATCTACCGGCGGGCCGGTGGCGCTGACGGAAGTGATCCAAAAATTGCCGGCGTCCTTTGCGCTGCCGGTGGTGATCATCCAGCACATGCCGGAAAATTTCACTCGCGCCTTTGCTGAGCGTCTGGACAAGGTCTGCGCGGTACAGGTAGCGGAGGCGAAAGATGGCGACATGTTGCAACCGGGCCACGTATTAGTGGCCCCCGGTGGCAAACAGCTACTGTTTGATAAGCGTGGCAGTGTCAGAATCCTGCCGGGTGATGAACGCGTGAGTTGCAAACCGTCTGTGGACATCACCTTTGCCTCCGCTGCCAACACATTCGGTGGCGCTGTGCTGGGGGTGGTGCTCACCGGCATGGGTTCGGACGGCGGTGAGGGTGCGCGGCTGCTTAAAGAACGCGGCGCGGTGATCTGGGGGCAGGACCAGGCGAGCTGTGTGGTCTACGGCATGCCCAAAGCGGTCGCCGGCCTGGCCGACGAGGTTCTTCCCCTCGCGCAAATAGGCCCGCGTCTGGTACAGGATCTCTGATATGGACATGCTCGCCATTACGGGTGTGATACTCGCGTTTGCCGCGCTGATCGGAGGCAACTTTCTCGAGGGCGGTTCCTGGCAATCCCTGATCAACGGTCCGGCGGCGCTCATTGTTTTTGGCGGCACCCTCGGCGCGGCGATTTTGCAAACCCCCAAGGCCAGCTTGAACCGCGCCCTGAAATTATTCGCGTGGATTTTCTACCCGCCGCGCACGCAGTTTCAGCATGGCATCAATACCGTGGTGGGCTGGGCAAAAGCCGCGCGTAAAGAGGGATTGCTGGGTTTGGAAAATATCGCCGAATCCGAAAAAGATCCGTTTTTCCGCAAAGGTCTGCAGTTGCTGGTGGACGGCAGCGAACCGGAGGTGATCCGGCATGTGTTGGAAACCGATCTGCTGGTAGCGGAAAAACGCGATTTTGACGCAGTGCATTTTTACGAAAGCATGGGCGGCTACGCTCCCACCATCGGCATTATCGGCGCGGTGATGGGATTGATCCATGTGATGCGCCATCTCACCGATCCTGCACAACTTGGACCGGGCATTGCCGTAGCGTTTGTCGCGACCATTTACGGCGTGGCTTTCGCCAACCTGCTGGCGCTGCCGGTGGCGAATAAATTGCGTCAATGCGTTAAGGAAAAATCGCAATTCCGCGAGTTAATGATCGACGGCATAGTCGCCATCGCCGACGGCGAAAATCCGCGCATGATCGAAATGAAGCTCAGCGGCTACCTGCATTAAATTCCTTATATGATCCGCCGCCGCGAAGAAGAGCAGCACAGCAAATCCAGTCACGAACGCTGGCTGGTCTCCTACGCGGATTTCATTACCCTGTTATTTGGTTTTTTTGTGGTGATGTATTCGGTGTCGCAGGTAAGCGAACAAAAATATCGGGTTCTCTCTGAAACCCTCTCGTCGGTATTTGAGGGCAACACCAATCGGCCCGCGCAAGTGGATACCAGCAGCGATAACAATCCTTTGGATCGGCAGGGCAAAATCAGCGGCTTGTCGCCGGAAATCAATCTGGTCGACGTGGAGGTTCTCGCCAGCGAACTGGAGGAGGCTTTAATACATCTGGTGCAACCGGGGCAGGTTCGCATTTCGGCGACGGAAGAGTGGGTGCAGATCGACCTCAACGCCAATCTTCTGTTCGACACCGCCAGCGCAGACCTCAAGCCGGGCGCGCAGACTTTGCTGGCTCAAGTGGCGGAAAAACTCGCACCGTTTGACAACCAGATTGAAGTGTCCGGCCATACGGATAATCGGCCAATCCGCACGGCGAAATTCCAGAGCAATTGGGAGTTGTCCTCCGCCCGCGCTACCGCTGTTGTGCGTTTGCTCGCCGATAGCGGTGTGGATCCTGCGCAGCTCTCCGCTGCGGGATTCAGTGAATACCGCCCGGTGGCGGACAACACTACCGAAGAGGGGCGCTCGGCGAATCGGCGCGTGGTTTTAATGGTGGCGC
>JAEZGT010000324.1 GCA_023416875.1 Pseudomonadota bacterium | reverse complement strand
CTGCGGTACAACTGTTGCTGAGCACCCGCGACTCGCGTTACGCCGCTGCAGTAAAAGAATTAATGCCCGATGTTAAAGAGCGTTTCTGGGGTGAGAACGTCGCCATGCTGGTATTGGCTAAACCGTTTATTGATGACGCGTTCAATTCCGAATTGCAGGCGCTGACCCGCAATCACCTGGAAAAAGTTGGCGAAATCGAAAAGGAAAATCCCTACGGCGTGCCAATTACCCGCGGCAGCTGGGCGGGCAACAGCGCAGTCATGGGATTCGGCATCGGCAACTACTGGTTGCACAAAGCCTATCCAGATTTGATCGACGCCGAATTGGTTTATCGCAGCCTGAACTATTTATACGGCACGCACCCGGATTCCAACTATTCGTTTGTGTCCGGTGTGGGCGCGCGTTCGCAAACCAACGCCTATGGTAATAACCGCGCGGATTTTTCGTTTATTCCAGGAGGAGTTGTACCAGGGGTTCTAGTTCTGGCACCGGATTATCCGGAAAATAAAAGCGATTGGCCGTTCTTTTGGGGACAAAACGAATATGTCATCCCTATGGGTAGCGCTTATATATTCTTGACTCATGCTGCGGCAACATTATTGACTCGCTGATATCCCGCTCAAACTTCCCCGACATCTGTCGGGGAAGTGTTTCATGCAAGAATCTGAACTATAACGATTAAGCAGCTTTGGAGCGGCGTGGTTCGCTGCGCAGCGGAAGTTTGCGTGCGTAATCTTCACAAGCGGCAATATAGGCTGCGCCGGATTTGCAGCGGATGGACAGCACGAATTTATTAAATTCCTCGCGTGCTATTACAGCTTCCACTTCGGGCATCGCAAACCAATCTTCCAAATTTAGATCGGTCTCCACTTCACACCAATACAATCGGCAGTTTTCCTGAGCCAGCGTCGTTTTGCTGGATGGTCTACCGCGACGGGGACGCTCCGGTGAACGGAATTCTGGTAGAGCACCACTATCACGCAAATATTCGCTGATATTACGCAGCGCTGGATGTAGGCGGGTGATATTCACATCCACCAATTCGCCGCGCGGTTTTCCGTTGTGGCCAGCTTCGATACCCGCTTTGGCATGGCTGTCATTTGGCAGTCTAAGAGCAATGATCAGTCTCATAGAATTTAACTCTTGTGGCTTATCGTAGAGGGAGGGTTCGTTCTTCGAATCTTGGGACGCTGTTCCATTGCGCTCCTCCGATGACAGAGATAGTGCAAAAGCAGGGCCATATGCGAGCCGACACACCTAGCGAAATAGGTGTTGCGGAAAAAATTCGTTAAAAATCAATTACAAAAAATGCGTCAGGGCTGCAGCTCCGGCTGCGAGCAAACGCTTAAAGATGCCGACGGATAAAAAGGAACAAGGACAACACATTGTAGAACTGCCTAAGCAGGCCAAGTATTACAAAGGAAGGTAATTTGGTTGCAAGCGAAGCTGGCAAGCCGGCGGGTAAAGTTCTGTAAAGTTTTCGCACTGACATTGTCAGCTTTTTCCCATGTTTGTTGTAATGGCCTTCTTTGACGATGCAGTTTGGTGAGTGAATTTATGATGAGCAGAAAAGGACACCAGTTAAAAGCAGCCGCAGTGCTGATGCTGTCTATCGGTATTCTTCCCGCATGCCAATCGCACTCCCCGCGCATTTCATCCGAACCGATAATTTTCCGCGGCATGTGCGATGCCTCGGGGGCGGTTCCTCTGTCGGCAAACCGCTTCGCTATAGCCGACGACGAAGATAATGCTCTGCGGGTTTATGACGTGAATAAAGGCGGCGAGCCCCTGGCAATTTATGATCTGTCCGCTGCCCTTGGCTTGCACCCGAGGCCTAGTAAAAAACCTGGCAAGCCACCTAAATCGCCACCGGAACTCGATATCGAAGGCGCGACGATTTATAAGGGGCTCGCCTACTGGATCACCTCCCACGGTCGCAACAGCTCGGGGAAATATCGCGCAGAACGCCTGAATTTTTTTGCCACCACTCTCGGTGAGGACAACAAACCTATGAAGGTGGCGGGCGATGTATACGAAAACCTACTCGCGGATCTGGTTGCTGATCCGCGTATGGCACCATTCCAATTGGCTGAGGCCGCGGAAAAGGCGCCGAAAGATCCAGGTGGGCTCAACATTGAAGGGCTGACCGCGCGCAAGGAAGGCGGGGTATGGATCGGCTTTCGCAACCCGCTGCCGCAGCAAAAAGCGCTGGTGGTGCCGCTGCTCAATCCAGAGAAGGTTATTCACGGTGAAGCCGCACGTTTCGGCGAGCCGCTTCTGCTGGACCTGGACGGACGGGGCATCCGCGCGCTGAGCTCATGGCGCGGCCAGTATTTGATAGCCGCGGGCGCTTATGCCGGTGATGATCCATCCACACTCTACACTTGGGATGGTGTTGGCAAACCAACACCTATACCACTTCCCGCTGCGCGCATTGCCAACCCCGAGGCGTTTTTCACGCCGGAGATCCGCGATCAGATTATGTTTTTCAACGATCAAGGAACCGTTCTCGTCGACGGCGTGGCCTGCAAAAAACTCGACGATCCGACGCGTAAATATTTCACTGGTGTGTGGTTCCGATTGTGAGTCGCGAGTCTCAACAGGTCGGGTGTTCGAGGCTAATAACTCGTGAGTTGCAGGATCGCCGCTCCCTGTGATCGTGCGTTAATAATGTGGTTTCCATTGCGATTGAGACCTTGATTTTGCAGCGCGTTTTTAGCCCATAAAAAAAGCCCTGACGATGTCGTCAGGGCTTTTTGCTTTTACGCTTGCCAGATTCTTACGGCAAGGTAAAACGTTTCATAAAGTTCCAACCGATGCTGGCGTCTTCAGGAGAATGGCCTCGGTTGGAAGTACACAAACCCACTTCAACACCGTCGGTACACTGGGTACTAATCGCGCATTGCCCCTGTTGCGTAGTCTGGTTGGTACAGCCGTTTTTCTGCTTCCAGGTATTGTTGGTGTTTACCGCACCGAGGAAATTAATGCAGGTGCCGGTCAAACAATCGCGACCACCGTTGTAAATCACCAAGCTGTCGTTGGATGCGCGCTGACTGAGCAGCGGGACGGCGCGGCCGGGATTACACTGGTTGACGTTTTCTTGCAGCAAATCGAACGCTTCAGGCGCAAAAGCGGCAAATACGTCGGATGCATGGCAGGCCAAATAGTGAGTCATACCGCCACCCATGGAGAAGCCTGTGGCGTAGATGCGTTTCACATCGATATTGGCCACTTTCTTAACATCTTCAACAATCGCTTTGGCAAAAGCTACGTCGTCGACCGAACGGTCGCTGGTGCAGCAAGTGCCCACGTTCCAGGCATTACCTACGCTGCCAGCCGCACCGGTTGGTGCTACGAGAATAAAGCCTTCCTGGTCGGCAATACTGCGGTATCCAGAGTTGATTTCCTGACCGCCATTACCGCCCAATCCATGAAAGCGTATGACCAAAGGAACATATCGGTCAGTGGGATAGCTGTTCGGTACATATATGTTGTAACTGCGGCTTCTGCCACCCACGGTAATGTTTTTCTGACCGCTGCTTGGGCGCGTACTAATCAAATTCCCCGAAGAGCTTGAGCTGGAAGATGAAGAGCTGGAGCTTGAGCTCGAGCTTGAGGACGAGCTGGAGCTGGATGAAGAACTGGACGATGAGGAAGAGCTGGAGCTGCTCGAGGATGAGCTGCTGGACGACGAACTGCTCGAGGATGGGGTTGTACCGCCCTGTCCGCCACAGCCCACCAGTACGGCGGCCAGCAGACAAACGGATAAAGGAAAACGGGTAACGCCTGATCTTGGTTTCAATAAATTAGCCATAAGATGTACCTGATCGAGGTTATTGTAAAAATAGATGTAATACAGCTTTGCCGAGCAGCCCCGCTGCGGCGCGCTGCGGAGCAGAACGCCGGGAGATCTTTGTTTTTTTGGCGAATATAAAGGCAGAATGTGAGGAACCTGTGAGATTGTGTGTTCTAAAAGAATTCACAGGTGCTAAACGAGAGCTATGCCTCAGTTTTGTGCCGTTTTATCCCCCAGTGGTTTAGTGCGCCTGGCTCAACGGATGGGGGTGACGCTCGGTAAGTCTGGTGGAGGCGGTGGCAATTCGCGCAAATTCGGTGGGTTTTGTCTAGCTGGTGGAGGAGCACAAAAATTCGTTGCGCCAGCAGCCAGGGCGTAAACCAACATGATCATATGCAGTGTCGGCTGCACTATGGCATAGGCCAGCGGCGATGAGTCCTTATAGCGTGTCCACCGCAGCAAAATGTAGATGTGGATCACAATGGAAAATAGAAATACGCCCACTGAAGCATAAGAAAAAAAACGGGAATTCAAGCAGAGCAGCGGCGGAATTGTGCCGAGAATAAAGGCGAAATTGCACAGCACTGCCGGTGCGATAAAGGTGAAATCGAATTTTTTGCGCGGCGATTTTTCGGGCGTTGACAGCATAAAAATAGCAAACCCTTTGGGGCGGTCGGCATAGGCAGTGATGGCTAGGAATAGTTCCTTTCAACGCCAATGCTAGAGGATGTGGTCGCAGTCAAACATGAAATGGGGAAAAAGTCCGCAATTCCGTAAATCTACGTATTCATCCAAATTCTTTTTCGAGGTTAGCTTGCAGGTCGGGCGGCAGAAGCCTGTTGTTGCTAACACTTTGACCCTCAACGAGAAGGATAACGTATGAATAATAATCGATGGCTTGTGCTAATACTGATTGCAACTTTGAGTGCCTGTAAAGGGGAAAGCAAACCACCGGAATTGGATATCAACGGCCACTGGAATATTGACCACGGCTTTTATGATCCCTGCCAGGTAAATGCGACATTTACCGATGACCATTTGATCTTGAGTTTTTACAGCCTGGAAGATGGTGCTTGTCAGCCCGAGGTCTACGGTATCGAAAATAATGCCCTAGCCATTCTCATCCATAGCAAACAGGACGCATTCGCGGATGATGGTGCGCTCACCACAACTCTGGAGGTTTCCGTGCCTGAGCGCTTTGTAGCGGGAACAATTTCATTGCGCCAGACGGCACAGGGGTTAACCGGCTCCCTAACGTCAACAACTGACTCTCGCGGTTTACTCGAACCGCTGCTGGAACCCATTTATCAGCTTTCTCCTTTGCCGGATCAGTGGTTGCCTTATGTGTTGGGACGATGGAGCGCGCGCTGCGAGGAAATGGACCTAAGTCACGTGGGTACCGAATTATGCGAAGTGATTGAATTTACGAGTGCCACGACGGGCAGAATCAAAGGTTATGGCGGCGCTAGCTCAAGTAACGGTGCTCCCCCGGCGACTGAAGTCAATAGCATTTGGGAAAACGTCACTTTCGCATTGCGTCATATTGTTCACACTGGCGAAGGCGAGTATGAGTTGGAAATGGTGATGATGAGCCCTGGGAAATTCAGTATTCCCTTCGGCTTTTCTTTATCCGATGAAGGAATCTTTATAGTCCATCCTGAAACTTCAGCGCGAATCGAATTGTTGCGAGGGGAGTGATAGTTAGATTTAAATCCATGAATAAAAAAATCCCGGCAAATGCCGGGATTTTTTTATTCTGATCACGCCGTTATGGCGTTACGTCGATATCCCAATAAAACTCTGTGACTTCCTCGCCCGGCACTGTAACCCTCAGTGTCAACAGTGCTACGTCTGGGGTTGTGCCGGCTTTAAAACGGACGCGGTAGGGGCCGGTAGGCTCGGCTGCGTTCGCCGGGACTGTCCATGAGCTCATACCTTCTAGTGTTCCGCTGGAGACGCTGAAGGAGATCTCTGTGCCCGATGGTAAGGGGTTGCCCGTGGCACACGGGTGACCGGGGTTTTCTGCTGCGGGATTGCCGTCTGACAGATATATGCCGTTCAAATTAAGGCGAGAACTCACCGCAGTGGTAAATGAAGATGTGCTGAAA
>JAEZGT010000321.1 GCA_023416875.1 Pseudomonadota bacterium | reverse complement strand
GGATTGCATCAAGCGGCGACTTGGGTTCGTACCTAAAACGGCGCGTATCAATTGTTCATTGGCATGCAGCGTCTGACCGCCGGGAATGTCCAGCACGCCGCCGCGCATAAAGTCCGACCAATTGACGAGTTCATAGCCATCTTGCTGTTGCGGCACGTCCGGCAGCCAGCCTATGCCTGTGCCGATCAAGCCACCGTCGCCTAGGTTGAAATTGGTGGTGGATTGGCCGTTCCATTCCGGCGCCAAAGCGCCCCAGTTCCACGCAGTTGCACGCACTGTTTGTTCGCGCTCGGAGTAGCGGTAGCCGACTTTGATTTGGCGCAGCAGGCCGTCGCCGACTTCGTAATCCAAGTCCAAACGCCACGCTAAAGAATCGCCGTCGGAGCGCTCGTAGTGATCCATCGCCGAGCGCCACAAATAGGAATTGGGATCTTGAAAATAATTCTGGTCACCCAGCGGATCACCGCCGAAGCCCGGATAATTGTAGCGGTCGTTAGTGGTGGCATCCCAAAAGGTATTGCCTTCCGCACGCTCGCGATCGCGCTGACCGTTCCAGGGTTCAATTAAACGCAAATGGGGTGTGCTGCCACGGGTGTCGTAATCGTAAATGCCGTAGGTCATCAGGTGGATGGATAAATCATCCACGCGGGCTTCCGCATCGATATATTGCAAATCGCCGCTGACGTTCAGGCGATCAGTGGGCTGCCATTTAAGATTGATATGAAAATCTTCCACCAGGGATTGGGTTTCATTGATGCGGCTGTCCATCTGAGTGCGATGGCCCCACTGTTTATAATTTTTTAGCACGCTCAAACTGGTGGGCACGCGGCTGTGACCGCTGCCGCCGACGCGCCAGGAATTGCCTTCCTCCATAATGGTGCCGGCTTGGAATAGTCCGTTTTCATCGAATAAAAAATGGGTTCCAGCCAGCGGCGCTGACGGGCGTATGCCGATGCTCTGATAACCCCCCTGATACTTAATCGCCTGTTCGTGCCACGTCAGCGTGGAATCGGAGCGAATATATTCGGCGAGTGCTTCGAACTTGCCGTCGTCGGTGGCAAATTGCAGTGCAGCGGTAAAACCTTCGCGCTTGCGGCGATCTTCTTTTACCAGGGCATTGGCACCGTTGGGCGCCCAGACGCGCCCTTTGCCGTCTTCACCTAAAAAATCCTCCGCGCGGGTGCCCGGCGGGTTGGGATTGTTTTCGGTAACTAATTCGCTGGCTTCAAATTGCACGTAGGCATCACTTTGAATACCGTGGGATTGGCCGACCAATTCGGAGTTGGCGTAATTCAGCAAAAACCCCCAGCGCCCGCCGGGTGCATTAAATGTTTTTGCTAATAAACCGGAAAATGTCGGGCTCCAGTTTTCCGCCAGATCACCATAGGAATAATCGACGCTGAATGAGACCAGATGATCGTCAATGTCCAATGGTTTACGCGTTACCAAATTCACTGTGCCGCCGATACCGCCTTCGATCATATCGGCAGTCTGGTTTTTGAATACCTGAATGCTGCTCAACAACTCCGGCGGAATATCCTGATAACTCAAACCGCGCCCGGTGTTGGCGCTGAAGGAATCCCGGCCGTTAAATTCCGAACGGGTTTGCGTCATGCCGCGCAGAATGATGTCGGAGCCTTCTACGCTGTAGTGATCCGGATCATTGGGGGCGGCAAAGCGCTCAATGGCGACACCCGGCAGCCGTTGCATCGCGTCCAACGCGCTGCGGTCTGGCAGCAGGCCGATCTGATCGGCGGAGATGGCGTCGAGCATGGTATCGGCGCCGCGTTTCAGCTCCTGGGCGTCCATCGCATTGACTTTCGAGCCGGTGACGATGATCTCCTCCACTGTGTTAGCCGGTGTATTTCCAGCCTTTTTGCGCAAGCTTTTGCTAACCAGCTCCGCATTCGAGGAGGCACTATTCTGAGCCAAGGACGCGAGCGGCTGGAAAGCAATTGTGGATGAAAGGACGACAAAGCCCAGCGAATACGAGGGCCGGGGGAATTTTTTTTTCATGGTGCTAAATCGTGTCTCTTATTATGGGTAGCGCGGGTGGTTCCCAATGCGGCGCGCAGAGTCTACTTGAATATAACCATCATTGATGCGTCACAAATCATGAAGTGTGGAATTGCTCGCGGAAAGGCGCAGAGGTATACGCGCACGAGGCTTGCCGGGAAAAGCCGGATTCGGTGGTGAATCCGGAAGCGGAGTAGGGACGAAGCCCAGATCTGCAGGATTGTGGTACCTTTTGGCCGGTAGATCTTGCAATGGGAAAATACCATGAAAAAAATGACACAAATTGCCAGCAGCTATTCATTGATTGCCGGATTAATAATCGCTTTTTGCCTGACAGCTTGCACATCCACCCAAAAACAGCAAAAGCCTATAGTGAAAACCAACTATGGTTTAATTTCGGGAACCGTGGAGGATGGGGTTTACAGTTTTAAAGGAATCCCCTACGCCCAAGCGGAGCGATTTATGCCGCCGCAGGCGCCGGATGCGTGGGCGGGAGTGCGCGAGCATACGCAATTTGGGCCGATTGCGATGCAAGTGAATAGTTGGTCGCCGGAAACCGCCATGGACGAGCAAAAATTATTTACCGTGAATGTTTGGACCCAGGGAGTGAACGACGGCAAAAAAAGGCCGGTGATGTTCTGGTTGCATGGTGGCGGGTTTAGCGTGGGGGCGAGTGACGACCCTATGAGCGATGGCAAAATGTTGGCACAGAAAGGCGATATAGTGCTGGTATCCGTCAACCACCGCCTGAATATTTTGGGATTTTTGGATTTGTCGGCCTTTGGTGAGCAATACGCACATTCCGCCAATGTCGGCATGTTGGATGTGGTCGCAGCCTTGCAATGGGTGCAGCAGAATATTCGCGCTTTTGGCGGCGATCCGGAAAATGTCACGGTCTTTGGTGAGTCCGGTGGCGGCGGCAAGGTCGGTACATTAATGTCCATGCCTGCCGCAAAAAGTTTATTTCATAAAGCCATTATTCAGAGTGGCACCTTGGTCAATGTAATGACCAAGGAAAAATCCACCGCTGTGGGCAAAGCGCTGGTGGAAACGCTGGGACTCACAGCGGAAAATTTTGATCAGCTCCATACCATGCCCTATAAACAATTGGTGGCAGCGGGCAATAACGCCTTGGAAAAAACGGTCGGTCTGCGCAAGCCGGGTACGACCACTATGTTCGGCTTTGGCCCTGTACCGGATGGCGTCAACTTATTACAACAACCGTTTACACCAACATTTTCGGAAATGTCCAAGAATATTCCGCTGTTGATTGGCACCACCTTGAATGAGCTGGTGCAAACCGCCTATGGCGAGAAAAATCTAACGGAGGATGAAGCCAAGAAACGTTTGCAAAAAATTTATGCGGATAAAACGGATACCTATATCCAGTTTTTTGCAGAGGCTTATCCAGATTATTCACCGCAGGATTTGCTTTCCATCGACACACTTTTTCGACCCAACACCATAGTGACCGCCGATGCCCGCGCTGCAGAAACCAGTGCACCGGTTTATAGCTATTTATTAACGTGGAAAAGTCCGGTGGAGGAGGGCCGCAAGGGGTCGTTCCACGGGCTCGATGTGCCACTGGCTTTTAATAATATTGAGTTGGGCAAACATTGGACCGGCACCAGCGACCATGCTCGTGCGGTCGCGGATATGATG
>JAEZGT010000257.1 GCA_023416875.1 Pseudomonadota bacterium | reverse complement strand
CGCGCAAAAAAAACGGAACCTACCAAGAACGCGGACTTGTGCCGCGTTGACGCCCGTAGGGGAAAACGGATCTATATCGAGGCAGCGCACTTCGACATATTCAACGCCACGACGGCAGAGTGCAGTGAGCGCAGTTTCGCCTCTTTGGGCCGTGCGTTTAGGGCGAATGGCGCTGTAGAACTCGTTTTCAATTTGCAGCAGGCTGGTATTCAGCTGCTTGAAATTGCCCTGCTCGTCCTGCACACCGATGTGTTCGTAAGGCTCGTAAGATGTTGATATGGCTCGGCCCAGGGTTTTGACATAGCTTTCCAGGGAGTTATAGCAGACGTAGAGTTTTTCCTGCGCCTTGCTCTGATAGCCGAGATCGCCCATGCGCAGTGACGTGGCGTAGGGCAAATGCAGCGTGTGTTCGTCGGTGCCGAAGACCTGTAGATTGTGGCTGCGCCCTTTGACAAAGCTGCGGCACAACGCTGGTGACGCGCCGAAGAGATAGATCAGCAACCAGTAGTGGCGGCGAAAATTGCGGATCAGATCAAAGTAACGGCGCGTGGTGTATTGGTCGAGCTCTTCTACCGAGCCTTCGTGCTGATGCATAAAAGCCCAGAAAGAGCTGGGCAGAGAAAAGTTGTAATGCACCCCGGCAACCGTCTGCATCACCCTGCCATAGCGATGCCCGAGGCCGATGCGGTAAACGGTCTTCATCTTGCCGCGATTGGTGGTCCCATAGCGCGCTACTGGAATATCGTCGCTGCCGGCAATCACGCAAGGCATGCTGTGTCCCCACAGGAGCTCGTCGTTAATGTGCTGGTATGTAAATCGGTGCAGCGCGGTGAGCTGGTCCAGCAGCGTGGTCACTCGATGAGAGGGCGGCGTAATAAATTCCAACAGGGATTCGCTGAAATCGGTGGTGATCTGCGGGTGGGTAAGGGCTGAGCCAAGGCCGCGGGGATGGCCGGTCAAGGCCATACAACCGGTCGGCGTCACCCGCAGGCTCTCTTTTTCTACGCCACGCAAAATTCCGCTGAGAAGCGGGGCATTCTCTCTATCGAACAGACCGGCCGGTATCTGCTCTCGGCCAAGCTCCACGTATTTACGCACTCAGGAATCCTCAAATATTCGGGGAACGGCCCCGGGAATTTGCGACTAGTCTTTAAGAAATCTTAGGTTTGGGGGAATCGTTGGAAGGTGATTGCTCAGGCGTCGGCATCTGCTGTTCGTTGCATGGTGCCGTCCGCTGCGGATATGTGATCTATGCCGGATTCCGATTCATGCGCTTCGGCGGGCCTGAACAAACCACTATGGCCTGAGTCAATAGCGGGAGCTTCACCGCTCTGTAAGGCGAGATGGCCTTTCTCGTCGAGAGCGCCGGGAACAAGGGTCAAGCGTAACTGGGGGTGACGCACCGACAGCTCCACTTTCATGTTGAGTGCTTCATCTTTATGAGCGGTGCGGAACAAACCGTGACTCTCACAACCGTCCACCCAATCGCCCTGTTTGTTCAGGTAAAGATGATCCTGATTGCGGATGATGTAGACCTCTTGCATGCAGGTACCTCCCAACTGAGCGCGCTAGGATACAAACAGTTATAGGGTGAAACAAGGTGAGACTTAGGATGAGGAACAGCCCCCAAAATACGGAATTTAAAGGCTATATTTAATGCAAAGTGTTTACAGCTTCTCGCAAAGTAAGAGATATTGTGATGAATTCATAATAATTTGGCCGCATACTTGCGCACCCTGCAGCCCCGATCTGGCGCAGATTTCAGCAACTCCCGTTCAACCGCCCCAACATGGAGAAACCTGGTGGCCCTGAAAAACGTCGCCAATCATTCCTATATCGCTGGAGCAGAAGCGGCCCTGGCGCGCGGGAGCGCAACGCTTAAGAAGGTGCCGTTGAAATTCTGGCGGCTGGGTGTGTTGGCTCTGGCGCTGTTCTGGATTTGCCACAATCTCGCGGTTCTCGTTTGGCATCTGATTCCGGCACCGTCGCTGCCGACTGTTCCTGTTACTCCTGTCACTATTGCCCGCGCCGACAGCGGCCCCGGCCGCAACGTGGATGTGGGCGCGATACAACAACTGAACCTGTTCGGTGATTTGAATGCACAGCCCGTGGTGACGGAAACGCCAGTAGTGGAACAGCGTCTCGAAGTTACGCAGTTGAATCTTGAACTGCAGGGTATCATCGCTGCCAACGAACCGAGTCTCTCCTGGGCCATCATCGGCCGCGCGGATAATCAAAAGCTCTACAAAATCGGCGACGAAATCGACAACGCCCGCGGCGTGAAGATCGCCGAAATTCATTCGTTGAAAGTCATTTTGAACAACAACGGCAAGTTGGAAGAACTTTGGTTGTACGGGGAAGATGGGCTAAAGGTCGCCAGCTCTGCGCCACAGCCGACTTATACTCCGCCAGTGGACACTGGTCCTGTGCCTGACGTCCAGGCGAGCGTGAGCCGCGGTCAGATCGAGCAAGCGCAGAATATCGGGGATGTGGTGCGTTTTATGGTGGCCACTGAAAACGGCCGCATGATCGGTTATAAAGTCAGACCGGGGCGCAAACGCGAACTGTTCGATCAAGTCGGATTGCGCCAGGACGATATAGTGGTGTCGGTCAACGGTATCGAGGTGAATGAGCCGCAAAAAGTGCGCGAGGTCTATCAGGCGCTGAAAAACGCTACCGAAGCAAACCTCCAGGTGATGCGCGACGGCTCGACGCATTCAATCCAAATTACCATGAGTTCCGAGGGGTAACAGTGTTGCGAAGAATAACAAGCTTGGGTGCAGCCGGCGCGCTGGCGTTGACACTAGCGGTCAACAGCTGGGCGCAACAGACATGGATGGTCAACTTCAAGGACTCTGATATTCAAGAGTTGATCAAATTCGTTGCGGACGTCACCGGTCGTACCGTGATCATCGATCCCCGGGTCAAAGGGCGCATCAAGGTTATCTCATCTAAGCCGATGAACGAGGGCGAGCTGCTGCAGATGTTCCGCACCGTGCTCGAGATGCACGACTTCTCCATGGTGGAAGTTGAGGGCGTTTTGCGCATTATCCCTCTCAAGGACGCGCGCTCATCACCAGTTCCCGTAGTGAGCGGCAACACGTCGGAAAAAGGCTATCTCACCCAGGTCATCCAGCTGCAGAACATAGCAGCGGCGAAAATTCTGCCGTCCATTCGTCCCTTGGTGCCGCAGCACTCGCATTTGTCGGCCTACGATCCTTCTAACGCCATCATCATTACCGACTCGGCGGAAAATATTGCGCGCATACGCGAATTGATCGAGCGCTTGGACAAATCGGCCACGCCCATCACCGAGATCGTCGAACTCAAGTACGCCAATGCCGCAGATCTGGTGCAGGTGCTGCAGGGCCTAGAGAAGGCCGATCCGAACAACAACAATCTGCCCAACAACTCGCTCAACCTCACCTCCGACAAACGCAATAACGCCGTGTTGATCACCGGTGAAGATCTGCAACGTCAGCGCATGAAATCGCTGATCGCCCGCTTGGATAAACCACGTGCCCAGACCGGCAACGTTCGGGTGGTTTATCTGGATTACGCTGAAGCCAAAACCGTCGCGGAAACGCTTACCAAGGTAATGGCAAACCTCGCCAAACTCGGTCCCGGCGGAAAGCAGGAAAACGTGGTCGCTGCAACCGTAGAAGCGGATGAAGATACCAATGCGCTGCTGATTACGGCGTCCGGTGATGATTTGGATTCGCTCTTGGATGTAGTGGCGCGATTGGATATTCGCCGTGCTCAGGTGCTGGTTGAGGCTGTTATTGCAGAAGTGGGTGAAAACAGCGCGAAAAATTTGGGTGTTCATTGGCTGTTTTTTGATCGTGGCAAGGGTGCCTTTGGCAGCTCTAACAACAGCAGTCCAATAGGCACTGTGGGTGGTGCTGCATTGGGAATGCAAGATCCTAACAACACAGAAGCAACAGGAGCGCTGGCGAGCGCATTGGCAGGGGTCACCGGGCAAATGTTCGGTGTTATTGGCCAGAATAACGACAATGATTTCGTAGCATTGGTTCAGGCGCTTGAGGACGACGGTCAGAACAACATTTTGTCTACCCCTTCATTGCTTACGATGGACAACCATGAAGCCAGTTTTGTGGTGGGTAGAAATATCCCGATTTTGACAGGCTCATCGGCTGTAACGAAC
>JAEZGT010000241.1 GCA_023416875.1 Pseudomonadota bacterium | reverse complement strand
GCGCGGAAGACGGGGCCGAAATCCGCATCTGGGTGCCGGGTTGCGCCAGCGGCGAGGAGGCTTATTCTCTCGCCATTTTGATGACAGAAAAAATCGACAAAATTGGCAAGGATCTCGATCTCAAAATATTCGCCACGGATGTGGACGCCGAAGCGGTTCGTATTGCCAGGGGCGGTATTTATTCGGCGGAAGAGGTTAACGAACTGCCTGAAACCTATATCCAAAAATACTTCAAAACGCTGGATGACGATCAATATAAAGTTCACAGTCATTTGCGTGAAAAAATTTCCTTCGCAACTCAAAACGTCTACACCGACCCGCCGTTTTCCCGCCTGGATCTGATCAGTTGCCGGAATCTACTGATTTACTTGCGCCGCAATGTACAGGAGCGAGTATTGAAGTCATTTTATTTCGCGCTAAAACCCAACGGATATTTGTTTCTTGGCAGTTCGGAAAATATCGGCAGCCAGAAAGATCGCTTTAAACAGCTATCGCAAAAATGGCGGTTGTTTGAGCGCTATGACAACGGCGACTCCCGTTATATATCGCCGCCGCGGCCAGGTATGTTGAGTATTTCCTCATACCGCAAAGGTGAGCGCGACCGAAGTAAAAAAGTTCAGGACCTGGATTTTGCCGCCGTTGCTAGGGAGGCGATATTGAGGAATGTGCCACCTTCGGTGGTGGTCGGCGCGGACAACCGGGTTTTATACGTGCACGGCGACCTGCGCCATTTGATTCGCGTGCCGGAGGGCGAGCCGAATCTCGATCTCATGCGCATGCTCGATAAAAATTTGCGCTCGCGGCTGCGCAGTGGTTTTTTTAAAGCGCGGCAAACCAAAACACCGGTGGTGCTGCGATCACCCACGGTTTTTAATGAAGAACTCCCGCAAAACCCGCCACTGCAAGTCACCATTTGCCCGCTCAATCATCCCGATTTGCCGGAAGATGCCCTAATTGTCACCTTCGAAGAAATCATGGCGGTGGGTGTGGACTTTCATCACCGCAGCGCTGCCATCGCCGCTTCCGACCAGGACAAAATGGTGGAAGCCATGGAGCGTGAATTAAATGATACGCGGCGTGAATTGCAAAATACCGTGGAGGAGCTGGAAACCAGCACGGAGGAATTGCGCGCAGCTCACGAAGAGGCTCTTTCCACCAACGAAGAATTACAGTCCGCTAATGAGGAATTGGAAGCGAGCACCGAAGAACTGCGCTCGCTGAATGAAGAATTGTCGACAGTCAACGATCAACTGAAAGAGAAAATCGACGAGGTCCAGAACGCACATAACGATCTGGAAAATTTTATGGCGAGCACCAACCTCGCCACGATTTTTCTCGACAGCAATCTGCGCGTAAAACGCTATACACCCGCAGCCGAACGCCTGCTGCGCATGGGACCCGGGGATATCGACCGCTGTGTGATGGAAATCTCGCGGCCGCTGATAAACGAAGAGATGGTGGAAGATGCGCGCCGCGTGCTTGAGAGCGTTGAGCCTGTGGAACAGGAAATTGCGGTGGAAAATGGCCGCTGGTTTATGCGCAAAATCCTGCCCTATCGCACCGAAGATCGTCGCATCGACGGGGTGGTCATCACCTTTAACGACATTACCGCCCTCAAGCAAGCTGTGCGCAGCTTGGAAACTCGCGAACATCAACATGCGATCGTCGCCAAGCTCGGCTTGGACGCATTGACCATGACTGACCTCGACGAATTGATGGATCAGATGGTACGCGCAATGGCACACACCCTCGATGCCGACTTATGCAAGGTGCTTGAATATGATGGGGAGCGCAATGATTTTTTGCTGCGTGCCGGCTTGGGCTGGCGCGGGACGGAAATTGGGGTTACCCGCGTGCCGGGAGATTTGGATTCCCAGGCGGGTTACGCTCTAAAAGAGCATCAACCGGTCATAGTCGAAGATCTGCGCAAGGAAAAACGTTTCCGCGGCCCCGCACTGCTTAGTAGCCATGGGGTTATCAGCGGTGTTAGTTGCCTGGTGCCGGGAGTGGATGGCTCCTGGGGTGTGATGAGTGTGCATACCCGATCACTGCGGCATTTCACCAAAGACGACGCCAATTTTTTATCGTCCGTCGCCAATTTATTGAGCGTGGCAATCCAACGGCGCGATAGCCAGCTGATTCTGCAAAAGAGTGAAGAACGCCTGGAGATGGCGCGCGCGTCGGCTGGCATCGGTATTCACGATTACGACGTTGTCCGCGGCATTATTTATTGGGACCAGAAAGTTCGCGAAATCTGGGGACTGCCGGATTCCCAGGAACCGGTGGCGTACGAAGTGTATAGCCAAGGCGTGCATCCGGAGGATCGCGACCGGGTGCAAGAGGTCATCGATGACATATTGCAAAAGAACAGCAACAGTCAGATGAAGATCGAGTACCGCGTCATCAATCGCATTGATGGCAAAATCCACTGGGTGGAAGTCACTGGCAAAAGCGTGGTATGCAATGGTCAAGTGGTGCGCCTAGTGGGCACAGTCCGGGATATTTCCAAACGCAAACAGCTGGAAATCGAGCTGCACGACAGCGAGCAGAAATTGCGTATCGCCAAAGACTCCAACAAATTCGGCGCATTTGTTTATCACCTCCAATCCGCCGAGTTGGAGTGGGATTCGATTTTATTCCACATCTGGGGTTTGGACGAAAACGAGCCTGTGACTCTGGCGATGTTTTACGAGCAGTTGCACCGGGATGATGTGGCGGAGACAGAGCGGGCTATTGCTGCTTCGCTCAACCCCGCAGGTGATGGCCACTACCATACTGTATATCGGGTCATCAATCGCAAAACCCATTCTCTCAGTTGGATTGAGGCCAGCGGCCAAGTGGTATTCGAAAATGGTGTGCCGCAGAAAATGTTCGGCATGATCATTGATATTTCCGAGCGGAAAAAGCTGGAGGAATCCTTACAGGCGGCAGTGGGAAAATTGGCCCAGGACAATATCAAGAAAAATGAATTTATCGCCACCCTGGGCCACGAATTGCGCAATCCCCTAGCCGCCATTAACAGCGGCATTCAAATGATGCAGCTGGGCACTAAAGACTCCGGTTGGGCATTGGAAATGATGGCCAATAATGTCCGCCTGATTCGCTCGCTGCTGGACGATCTGTTGGATTTGACCCGTATTACCCTCGGCCGGATTTACTTGAAAAAGGAATTCGTGAATATCAGCAAATTGCTGCACGAGTCTCTGGAAAGTTTTGCGGCCAAGGCGGCGGAGAAGCGCCAGCTATTCACTTACTCACTCGTCCGGGAACCGTTATACGTGTACGGCGATGGCACCCGCCTTGAGCAAGTGTTTGCCAACATTCTCACCAACGCGCACAAATTTACGCAGGAAGGTGGCTCTATTCGTGTGAATGTCGAACGCCGGGAAGCGCGCCTGCTGATCGAGGTGCAGGATGATGGTATCGGTATTCCGCCGGAAAAAATCGAGGCTGTGTTTAATCCTTTCGAGCAAGTGACTCCCGCCATGCCCGGTAACACCGGCTTGGGTATAGGTCTGTCATTGGTTAAACAATTTATTACCATGCACGATGGCACGGTTACGGTCAGTAGCGACGGATTGGGGTGCGGCAGTAAATTCACCGTCAACCTGCCGCTGTGCACCGATAATTTCCAACC
>JAEZGT010000240.1 GCA_023416875.1 Pseudomonadota bacterium | reverse complement strand
ATATTCATGGCGAGAGTGTCGCCAATGCGCGGGCGGTTATGGGCGATGGCAAATTGTTCCAATAGCAACGTCCGGTGCAGATTTTTGGCAGAGGTATAACCCAAGGCGGATAAGATTTGCGCATCGCCTTTTTTGATCAAGGTACGGCAGGCGTGGCGCAACATGCGCTGGCGTTCCGGGCCGCCGTCCGCATACCACTGCTTGACCACCTCGATAAGCAATTGCGGATGGTCCTTGGCGATATCGTTTAAATGATTGGCGACGGAGCGGCGCACATAGTCGCTGGGATCGTCGCGTAGCATTTCGAGCACCGGCAACATCGGTCGCGGATCGGCGATCAACGCCGGCAGATGTTGTCCCCACGGCAGGCGCGGCCGCGCCCCTTCGGATGCTAAACGCCGCACATGATAATTCGGGGATTTTGCCCAGCGGCGAATATGGCGCAGCGCCGCCGGCAAATCCGCGCGAATAAAATGGCGCACCGCAAATTCCGCTGTAAAGCGACAGGTCATTTGCCGTAACGCTTCCATCGACGCATCAAAATGATCCAATCCCCGGCGGGCAATATAGTCCGCCATGGGCATCACCGCCCAACCGCGCACACCCTGCTCATCCATTTTCAACTCGCGCAGATCCACGTCATCCTGCGGGTGCAGCGCTGCCAGCAAAATGTCCCGCGCCTGCAAAAAATCCTCGGGCAAATAGCGCTCGAGTGCATCGGTGATCTGCATCGAGCGCTGTTTCAATTCCAGATCTTCAAGCTGGCGCGACGCCATGCGAATAAATCCGGACTTGTCGAAGGCCGGGCAGCGCTTTTGCAAATGCTTCCCCAGAGTGTCGATCAGCGGGCGATTGAAAAGATTTTTAAACGGTTCCGGCATTGGCGGGATTTCCTAACACGTGCTTTTTCGCACCTTAGACTATACTGAAATAACGCATGACGACTTCGTCACAAAATCCTCATGAGCTGACTGCGGGACCCATGACCCAAGCGCCCAAAGCCCCTAACACTTTGCGCCAAGTGCTCGTCGCGCTCGTCACCCTGTTGGCGATGGTCTGCACGTCCGGCTATGCGCTGGAAATGCGCTTTGACCGCGTACAACTCGACGAAAGCCTGCGCGACAAAGGTGTCGGCGCCATCAAGACCATCACCCAGGATAAAACCGGCTTTATCTGGATCGGCGCGGAATACGGGTTGGTGCGTTACGACGGCAAGCAGTTTACCCGCTACGCTGCCAATCCCAGCGACCCCCACGCGCTCTTCAGCAACTACATCAACGACATGGCGCTGGACCTGGACGGCCGATTGTGGATCGCCACGGAAAAGGCACTGCATGTGTACAACCCCGGCACCGACAACTTTGACGCCTACCTACCCGGCAATAACAACCGGGTGGCGGCCATAGCGGTGGATCAGCAAAACAATCTACTTCTCGCCCTCGACAGCGGCATCGCGGTGGTGCCGCCCGCGCGCGACCGGATCGACCCTTTCACCGTGCGCCTCCTCGCCCATGGCGAACCGGTAAGTGTGCAGGCGGTTTTTGTGGATCGCGACAATACCATCTGGCTGGGCACCAAGGGCGCAGGTGCTGCCATCTTCGATCCGGAAAAAAAACAATTTCGTTTCTTTCGCCGTTACAGCAACAATCCGGCGACCATCATCAGCGACAACATCATCGCCATTAATCAGGATTTGCAGGGCAATTTATGGTTCGGCGCTTACAGCGGGGGCTTGAGCCGGCTCGCTCCGGGCGCGGCCGCCTTTAAAAATTATCGCTACGATCCCACCGACGCCACCTCCATTGCCGACAACGCCATTTGGGATATTTACACCGATTCAAAAGGCAATGTCTGGGTCGCTACCGACCACGGCGGTCTCGCCCGCTACAACAGCAAAATCGACGGGTTTGATTACGTTCGCCACCAGGCGTACAACACCAACAGTCTAAGCTCCAATCAAATTCGCGCTCTGTATGAAGATATGCAGGGCAATCTCTGGGTGGGTTTATTTCCCAACGGGGTGAATTATTACCATCGCGCTGGTGATCAATTCGTCAATTACCGCCACCAGCCGGACAATCCGGGCAGTCTCAGCCACAGCGCTATTTTGAGTTTTTTTGAAGATAACGAAGGCACTTTATGGGTGGGCACGGAAGAAGGATTAAATGCTTTCGACCGCAATACCGGTTTGTTCCGCCGCTATTTGCGCGATGCCAATAATCCCCATGCACTGCAGGCCAATCCGATTTTATCCATCACCGATGATCGCCACGGCAATCTGTGGGTGGGCACCTGGTCTGGTGGCGCCCATCGTATGGACAGTAAAACCGGACAGTTCAAACACTATTTTTTCCAGGAAAAAAGCCCGTCCAGCATCAGCAACAATATCGTCTGGGCCATGGTGCAAGACAAAAAGGGTCGCCTCTGGTTAGGCACTGAAGGCGGTGGCCTTAATCTATACATTGAAGAGACCGACAGCTTCCGCAACTTCCGCCATGTTTTTGGTGATCCGCGCAGCCTCAGCAGCGACTTCATCTGGACCATGATGACCGACTCTCGCGGATTTATCTGGATCGGCACTACTGCGGGGTTAACACGATTTGATCCGGAGGCAATGACGTTCGAAAATTTCACTGGCGACGCCGGCAACCCCAAAACGTTTGCCAGCGAGCGAGTGCGCAGTTTTCTTGAAGACAATACCGGGCGCATCTGGATCGGCACCCAGGACGACGGCTTTTATATTTACGATCCGGAGACGGAAAACTTTACCCATTACGGCGATAAAACTGCGCTGCCCGCGCTTTATGTCACCGGTTTTGTGCAGGACAACAGCGGCGCGGTGTGGGCGAGCACCACCAACGGGCTGGTGCATATCGACCCCGATACCATGGCCATGACGCTGTACAACAAAAGTCACGGCTTGGTGGGCAATAATTTCAACCGCGAAGCTAACTTTATTGCTGCGGACGGCACCATTTATTTCGGCAGCACCGATGGGTTTTCCGCGTTTCACCCGGAAAATCTCCAGCGCGAAACTCGTCTGCTGCCGATGGTCATTACCAACTTCCGCATTTTTAATCAGCCGGTGCAAATAGGCGCTGACGATTCACCTCTGCAGGAAGCCATATGGCTCACCCGCGAGCTGACCCTCGATCACACCCACAATATGTTTTCTTTCGAGTTTTCCGCGCTGGAATTCCGCCAGGGTTTGCACCAGGAATACGCGTACAAAATGGAAGGCTTCGATCAGGACTGGATTTATATCGGTCAGGAGCGCAGCGCCACTTTTACCAATCTCAATCCCGGTCACTACACCTTTATGGTAAAAACCGGCGTCAATAATGAGTGGCGCAAGGACATTGCCAAAATCAAAGTCACCATTCTGCCAGCGCCCTGGAAAACCCCCTGGGCGTACGCCCTTTACGTGCTCTTGGTGGTGGCATTGATGATCTTGATCGCCAACACCAAAATCAAACAGGTGGAATTGGCCAGCGAACGCCAAATCAACCGGGAATTGAAAAACCTCAATAATATTAAAGATTCCTTTCTCGCCAACACTTCCCACGAATTGCGCACACCGCTCAACGGAATTATTGGTATTGCGGAAAATCTCTCCGACCATTTTGCCGGGCAAGACGAATACGCTTCCCACCACCTGCATTTAATCGCCTCCAGTGGCAAACGCTTGGCGAATCTGATCAACGATATTCTCGATTATTCGAAACTCGCCAACCGCAACCTGGAGCTGTATCAAAAGCCCATCGATATGCGTGCCGTGACGGAAACTGTGTTCACCCTGCTGGCGCCGCTGGCAGCGAACAAACCTATTCAACTCATCAATGAATTTTCCAACGGCGCGCCCCTGGTAATGGCGGATGAAAACCGTCTGCAACAGATTCTGATCAACCTGGTGGGCAATGGCATTAAATATTCGGATCGCGGCTCTGTGCGCGTCGGCATGGAACTTAAGGACAATAAAGCCGAAATCTATGTCGCGGATTCCGGCATCGGCATACCCGCAGAACAGTCAGAAAGTATTTTTGAAGCCTTCAGCCAGATTCAAAGCTCCAACACACGGCAGTACGGCGGCACCGGTTTAGGTCTGGCCATCACCCGTCAACTGGTGGAACTGCACGGCGGTACCATTCGTGTGGAGCCCAACCAGAATCAAGGCTCGCGCTTTATTTTTACCCTCGCCCTCGCAAGAGACCAGAACCGCGACAATCTCCACCTGCCACAACAGCAAGGCAAAGCAACGGCAGTGAGCCCGCGCAAATCCACAAACGCGGATGCTGTTGCCAATAAAAAACTGGATAAGCCCCGCAATGCCGAAAATCAGACCATCCTGATTGTGGACGACGATGCGGTAAACCGTATGGTGCTGCAGGGTATGCTGAAGCTACACGACTACCGGGTGCTGGAAGCGGAGAACGGTGTTCAAGCCGTTGAAATGGTGCAACAAAACCCACAGATCGATCTGATCATTATGGACGTGATGATGCCCAAAATGACCGGTTACGAAGCCTGCCGGGTCATTCGTCAAACCCACTCCTTCGACAGCATGCCGATTCTGTTTTTAACGGCGCGCAAAAACGTCGATGAAGATATCGAAGAATGTTTTACCGCCGGCGGCAACGACTACCTCACCAAGCCGGTGTCCAAGCACGACCTGCTGCCTCGGGTTGCCAATCATTTGCGTATCGCCGGCATTATCAAAAAATTTCGTATCGAGCAATTAATGCCCTAATTGGCTCAAAGCAGCCGATCTTAGAACTGCTTAAAGAGACAGGCCCAAGAGTCCGATGACGCCAATCACAATCAAATAAAACGCCACAATGTAATTCAACAACTTCGGCATCAGCAGAATCAAAATTCCGGCGATCAAAGAAATCAAAGGCATCAGTTGCAGATGGACAGTCATGTATTGCTCCTCTCAATTAAGCAAATGAAATTTCGCACTTAGTATAGTCACGGAAATTCGTGGCAGAATGGCGAATTTGCGGTTTGACTAGCGCTGGCGCGCAAGTCGATGCTTTACCGGAGCTTACATGCCTCAGCGCACCGTTCTACTTGCCCTTTCCTTTATCGCCTTTACCAGCCTGGGATTGCCGGATGGTTTGCTCGGTGTGTCCTGGCCATCCATTCGGGGGGATTTTCATGTCCCTCTAGATAATCTCGGTCTCATTATCGCCATCGCTACCGCCGGTTATCTATGCGCGAGTTTTTGCAGCGGTATGGTGC
>JAEZGT010000186.1 GCA_023416875.1 Pseudomonadota bacterium | reverse complement strand
TCAGCTCCTGCACCGGGCCGAAATTCACCACCTGCAGAACCTGCCAGCTCAACATGGCAGTGCGCCAGGCTTCGCGGCTGGCTTCCAGCTCTCCCGGATTGCTCGGGTTTTGGCAGAGGTTCTCCAGTCGCTGGCGCAGTTCGCCGGTATCGCGCGCAAACGCCTGATGCCAGGGCAGGATCAGAGTTTCCGCCGTTTTGCTCAGCGCATCCGCAGTGGGAGAGGGCGCGGGTAATGGTGTGGATTTGGGCGAGCAGGCGGCCAGCGTGGTCAGGGCGGCGGCCAGAAGAGCAGTAAAAGGACGCAACATGGTATGCCTATTAAGTTAGAGCGAATTGAGAAACGCCAGCAGAGCTTCCCGTTTGCGCGTGGGCAACTGACGCACCGCCTTTTGGCTGGCGGCCGCTTCACCGCCGTGCCAGAGAATGGCCTCGAGCAGATTGCGCGCCCGTCCATCGTGGAGGAAGAAGGTGTGTCCGCTCACTACTTCCGTCAGGCCGATGCCCCAAAGGGGTGGCGTGCGCCACTCGCTGCCACCGGCAAGAAATTCGTCGCGACCATCGGCGAGGCCCGGTCCCATATCGTGCAGAAGCAAATCGGTGAATGGGTGGATGGTTTGGTGGCCCAGCCACTCGTGCGGCGACGGCCCGGTTTTCCAGGTGGGGGTATGACAAGCGGCGCAACCGGTCTCGAGAAACACCTGCCAACCCTCGCGCACCACCGGGTCATTGAGGTTGCGCCGCGCTGGCACTGCCAGATTGGCGCTGTAAAAGTCGACCTGCTCCTGGATTTGTGGTTCCAGCTCCGGCTGGCCGCCTGCGACGGACTGACAAATCGCCGGATCTACAGGACATTCCTCCTGCGGAAACAGAAATGACGTGATGCCCATGTCGCCATTGAAAGCAGCAGCGTTTTGTTGGGGCAGCGTCGGTTGACCGGCTTTCCAGCCAAACCGCCCGATAATAGGAATTGCACCGCTGGCGTCCCAGACCCGGTTGGCGCGCCCGGAGATGCCGTCGCCATCCAGATCATCGGGATCTTCGCGGGCCAGTATGTCTGCAGGATCCAATGCGGCCAGCAGACCAAGGCCAATCATCGGCGGCGCGACCCGCGCCGACATCTGCGTCTGCGGGTGTAGCGGGCCGTAACCGAGGTTGGTGATCGTCAACTTCGGTTGCCGCAGCATGACCACCACGCCGTCCGACAAAGTGACCGGAAGCTCGCGGTAGCTCACTTCGACGCGACCCTCCGGCGCCAGATCGGCCACCGCAAAATCCTGCAGCTGCAGTCCGTAGGTTGGCTCGGGAATACTGCCGTGAATGCGCAGATTTTCTGCATCGCTGGCCGCGCCGCTGGGCGCGATGCTCAGGCGCACTAGCATAGAGACGGCATTGATCTGCTCCGGTTCCGGCGGATGACCGCGGCCGTCTTTGATATGGCAGTTCTGGCAGGCATTGGTATTGAACAATGGGCCGAGCCCGTCGCGCGCGGTCGTGGAGGAGGGCGCTGTCACCCAGGGATTGCGGAAGAAGCTGTTGCCGACGCTGAAGTCGAGCCGCCGCTGCAGCGGCATATTAGCGGCGGGGAGCGAAAAGGCTGACGAGTTGGTAATGCGGACGCTGGTGGCGCCACCTAGCAACTCCCCGGGTGGCTCAAGCACCTCAGCGACGGTCGGACTGTGGACAGCGCGGTGCTGATGACGGCGCGCCGGCACCAAAAGGCGAAACGGTGGGGGCGCCGCACCTGTTTCATAACAAGGATTTCAGAAACTGTGATCGGCGGTATCAGGCGCAAAGTGACTGATGCCGAACGCTTTGGCGATCTCTTCAATGACAGCTGTCTGGGCCACCAGGGCATTGATACCGTTTTTGATCAGCGTCGCCCCGGCACTGTTGCCCTCGGCGATCATCTGGTCAAACTTCATCGGTTTGGCCGGATCTTCCGCTGCTTGCACTATGGCGTGCAGAGCCGCGTCGGTTTTCTCCAGTGCGGCGACCATACGCTGGTGCAGGGCGGGATTCTTCGCCTTGACCAGATCCGCCAAGGATGTGCCTTTGACGCTGCTGCCGTTTACCCGGGCGTACTCGCCGAAGTACACATTGGCGATGCCCTTTGCGTTGTAGTAGATCGCGTTGTGGGTATTGTCGCTGAAGCAGTCCTGCTCATCTTCAGTGGAATTGGCTTCGAGCGCGACTTTCATGCGCTCGCCAGCCAGTTCGCCGAGTGCCAAACTGCCCATACCGAACAGCATGATCTTGATCGACTCCTCGGGTTTGCCCTGCAGCTCCTGGCTATAGCTGCCTTTGTCGTTCGCCCAGGTTTTGGTCATGGTTTCAAGATCTTCCACCAGCAGAGCGGTAGCCGCCTGCAGGTACTCTCGTCGGCGCTCGCAATTGCCATTGGTACAGGCTTTGCCAATGGCGAAGTCGGTATGAGGGCGGTCGCCAGCACCGGGTTTGGTGCCGTTCAGGTCCTGACCCCAAAGCAGAAATTCGATGGCGTGATAACCGGTGGCGACGTTGACTTCCGAGCCGCCCAACTCATTAAGGGTCGCGAGCAGGGCTGGGGTGATGGGATCGAGCTGCAAAGTGGTGGTGCCGATCTTCAATTCTTTGTTGGCGACGATATTGGCAGTGGCGGCGATATTGCCCATCTCGTGGTTATAGCCCTTGGCCACGTAGTCGATCATGCCTTCATCCAATGGCCACGCATTGACCTGGCCTTCCCATTCATCTACCGGCGGATTGCCAAAGCGGAATACCTCGCTTTGGGTATAGGGAGCGCGCGCTGCCACCCAGGCGTCACGAGATTTTTTCAGAGTATCCGCAGAGGGCTGCGCCAATAGCTGCTGCACGTTCTTTTCCAGTAGCTTGGCTTGCAATAATGCATCTTCAAAGGTGGCGTGGGCGATCTGGGTATAGGTCCGGGTGACCTCGGCGGCATTGACCGGCGCGTTATTGGCGATGGCTGAGCCGACCGCGCAACACGCGGCCAGAGCAAGAGACGAAGGGAAAAATTTCACGAAAGACCTCTTTGCGGTGGTATCTGCGCACGCGAAGTGCCAGTCAAATCGAGACGCACAATATTACAAATAATAATTGTTATCAATTGACTCCATAAGTCTGTGCCGCTCAGCGAATATTGGAAGTGGCCAGCTTAGGTTTGCGCGCTTCGCGGAAGATCAACACAATTTTGCCAATGGTCTGCACCAGCTCCGCGCCGGTCTGGCTGCACAGATCCGCAATCGCCTGTTTGCGCTCTTCGCGGTCTTCCATGGCCAATTTGACTTTGATCAGCTCGTGATCGTCCAGGGCTCTGCCGAGCTCCGCTAACACGCCTTCACTCAGCCCTTTACCGGCGACAGTGACCACCGGCTTGAGGCCGTGGCCGATGGTGCGGTAGCGCTTTTTGGTTTCGGGGGACAAACTCATAAACCTGCCTTTCTCA
>JAEZGT010000108.1 GCA_023416875.1 Pseudomonadota bacterium | reverse complement strand
TTTGATAAGCCTCCAGTTCGTTGAGCATGGGTTCGCGGCTGTGCATCACGATAAAGCGATAGCCGTGTTCCTTATTGTTCACATCCCATACGGTGTCGTAGCTGATGGCGTAGTATTCGCGCCCGTCCAGCCACGTGCTGAAGAACTGGATCCGACCTGCGCTGAAGGCGGTCGTTACGGTGGGCATGCTTTTAATATCAATCAGCTCGCTTGAGCGTGAGCGCCACTGCAGGTTTCCCTTGGCATTAACCACCCAACCCAGTAGCCCCGAGTTGACGGAGCTGTAGCGCGGTTCGCTCAGATCTTGCGGAAGTTGCAGGCCCTTGCTGCTAGGTTCGGCGGCGCCCAGCAGTATATAGATCTGACCGTGCAGGGCATCGCGCTCAGCCGAGCGCAGGCTGCGTTGATACGCGTGGTTGAGCATGGTCGCGCTGAACCCCAACAACAGGGGTAGCAGCACGGCAGAGGCGAGGAAAAGACGGGTGGTGAGTGACGTAGTGCGGATGAACAGAAATCAATTTCCTTGTGCCTTGGCCATGGCCTGGAAATCCGGATTGAATCTGTAGCCCCGGCCCCGCATGGTGGTGATCAATTGCAGGCTGCCGTCCGGATCGAGCTTTTTACGCAAACGGCCGATAAAAACCTCGATCACATTGCTATCCCGCTCAAAATCTTGCTGGTACAGATGTTCCGTCAGCACGGTTTTGGAAATGGCCTCGCCAGCGTGTACCGCCAAGTATTCCAGGGTGTTGTATTCGTAGCTCGTCAGCTCCACGACCTCGCCGTTGCGGCTGACAATTTTCGCCGCCGTATCTATAACGATGGGACCAAACTCCAGACGGGGGGAGGCGTGGCCGGAGGCGCGTCGGATAAGCGCATTCACCCGTGCGCGGAGTTCTTCGTTGTGAAAGGGTTTGACTAGGTAATCGTCCGCGCCAGCTTCCAGGCCTTCGACCTTGTCCTGCCAGTTGCCGCGCGCGGTGAGAATCAGAATCGGGTATTGCTTGCCTGCGGCGCGAGCTTTTTTGATGAGTTCTATACCGTTGAGAATCGGCAAGCCGATATCGACAATGGCCAGATCGTAATTGTATTCCTGAGCGTAATAAAGCCCTTCACGGCCGTCCGCTGCCTGGTCGACAGCAAAACCCTGCTGCCCAAGGAATTCCACCAGTTGCCTGCGAATCGCTTCTTCGTCTTCCACTACCAGTAAACGCATAAAACGACTCCTCTGGGAGGTTGGTTAGATGACTCTGCCGCTGTTACCGTCCACGGTGACGATTTTGATGCGGCCTCCATCCAATAGTAGCTTCACCCGAAAGACCACTCGCCCGTCGTTGTTCACCTCGTCAACGCTGAGCACCTTGCCGCCGTGGGCCGAGCGCGCTATGTCGGCAGCCTTGGATTTATCGGTACGACTTTCGCCTTGTGCATACTGCACCGGATTGCGGATCTGCTTGGGTGCAGCCCAGGCAAAACCCGGCAGCACTGCCAGCGAGAGCAGGAGAGAGGTCAAACGCCGTTTTGTCTTGCTAATCGTCATGTGAAGCGAGCCAGGATCTCATTGGTTAAGTACAAAAGTGTTAGAACACATCATGCGCCAATCGACCTTATCCCGGTCTCTATGTTCAGCATTACACAACATTATGTGTTGCCACTTGGGATCATGTATTGCCATTTGGGATATTGAGTAACCATAGCCAAAGTCTAGGCGGTATAACCTGAATACAGCCTGAAGTCGGTTTAGGTGGTGGAAGAGTTGCTCTCATGGCTTTGCAGTCGTCCTTCAAACCAATGCTGCAAGGTGGTGTAACAGGTGAAGTGCCCGCTGTCCTGCGTGGAGCCTCGATGCTGGAAACGCAGGCAGCGTATACCGGCGGCGCGTGCGGCTTGTTCGCCGTTGTCGCTGTCTTCAACAGCGATACAGAATTCTGTGTTAATTCCGAGTTTCTGCGCGGCCAAATGGTAGACGTCGGGCGATGGCTTGTTGCGTACCACATCGTCTTTGCTGACCACGGCGGTGAAATAGCTTTCCAGGCGGTGTTTTTCCAGGCTCGATGCTACTTCATCGCGGCTCGCCCCAGTGGCGACCGCGAGAGGAACCCCAACGCGATTCAGATATCGCAATAGAGGTTCCACTTCCGGCATGAGCGGGAAGGGCTCTATTGTCAAGAACTCACGCAATAGTTTTTGTTTTTCAGACAGTAGTGCGTCGGGCGCTATATCAAGGTTAAACTTGTCGGCTAACCAGGCGGCTGAGTAGCTGGACGGCATTCCGGAGAGATTTAGGCTGTAATCTTCGGCGGAAAGCTCGGCGCGATGGGGTTTGAGCACTTCTCGCCAGCAGAACAGGTGCACGGGTTCTGAATCCACGAGAGTGCCGTCGTGATCGAAAATGACCGCATGAATTGGGGTATGCATAATTGCTAACTGCGTTTTCCAATGGCCCCGTAATATCGGACCGGATTTGCGGGATATTACACGGAGGTTTCGTGCGCCTCAAACTGCATGTGGCGGGGCGTGAAATACCCACGGCAGTGAGCGCGGCCTCTCTTGTCAGACGTAATATTTTAGAAAAATAATCCATGAAATTGTCCTCCAGCCTCAGTGTTATTCTCTTTTCCCTCGTTCTGTTTTCCTGCTCATCGAGTACGCAACACAAATATGACGCATTGGAAATTGCTCAGCAGGATTCCGGGCGCCGCCTCGCCTATCAGGCGGAAGAGTTGCAGGTGCAACGGCAGCAGCTGGTGCAACTGCAGGCACGCAATAGTGAATTGACTGAAGCCTTGTTCGATTTGCGGCAGGAATTGGAGTCGCTCAAATCGGGGAAAAAGAAAGATCGGCCAACGCTTGCGTCCCCCGCTCGTAACAAAGAGCGGGCCAAAGACACCGCGTCCTCTGCGCCCCAGCCGC